>JANOEF010000663.1:0-12508 GCA_031413075.1 Acidobacteriota bacterium
CGTTCACGCGAAGCTCGTGAACTCGAACTCTTTATGATCGCTTCGACGTGGGCGGACATAATTCGTAACCGCGATTTTAAGGTGCGCTACGAAAAATATCATCAGGGACCGTGGCACTACGCCGATATATTTTGGAAACAATCGAGCGGCAAAGCGGAAATGATGCAAAATCGCAGCGAAGGTTTGGCGATTGCGAAACTTTACGATTTTGAGAAAAACTTAAAAGATAATACCGTCTCCGACGCCGATAAAGCGATTAATCTGGCGTGGTTTCTGCACGTCGCGGGCGACGTTCACAACCCGCTGCACAATGCTTCGAGAATTACGGACGTTGAGCCGAAAGGCGATCAGGGCGGCAATCTTTTTCTGCTTTCGCCCGCCGACGCTCTTGGGGAAAATCGGGTCAATCTACATTCTTACTGGGACTCGATTCTCCGGCGTAAGGTTCCGCGCGAAAACGACGCTTGCGACGGCGACTATATTGCTTCGATTGCGGACAAAATTATGAAAAAGCATCCGCCCGCCGCAATGCAAGAGCGTTTAAAGCTCGGAGATTATAGAGAATGGAACGGCGAAGGTTTCAGATTTTTGGATAAAACCGTTTATGCCGATGAAGTAAAACGCGGCGTGCTGCCCGCGAAAAAATATCAAAAACGCGCCGTTGCCGTCGGCGAAGAACAAATTGCTTTAGCCGGTTACAGAATGGCGGAAACACTGAACCGAATATTCGCGGCGCGTTAATTTACAATAAAAATATGCTTAATTTCTTTCACGCTAAAAGCTCGGCGAAAACTGCTTTGACGATTGTTTTATTCGGCTCGCTCGCCTGTTATCTGCCGTTCAAATCGGTGGCGCAAAATGAAATTCTAAATAATGTCTCCACACAGGGACGCGCCCTGACGCCCGCCGGGAAACTTATGACGGACGCGGCGACGCTTCTTCCGGCGGTCGCGCCGCTGACGGTTGATTTTGTGCGCTCGCCCGACGACGCTGGCGCGGACGGCAAAGGTCGCTTTCTGATTGCCGTCAATAGCGGATTCGGTTTGCAGTTTAATGCCGAAAGCAAAGCGCAGCAAACCATTTCGGTGATTGATTTGAACCGCACGCCCGAACCGCAAGTTATTCAAAACGTTTATTTCCCGACGCCGAACAGCGCGAATTTCGGCGTCACGTTTTCTACCGAAAAAGACGCGGACGGCACTTATACGATGTTTGTCGCGGGCGGCTTTCAAAACCGCATCTGGATTTTCAAATTCAATCCGAACGAACGAGAGCCGATTTCGCCCGGCAATAAACTCGACGCGGAACTGAAAGCAGGATTTATTGATGTCAGCGGTTTTTCCGACTACGCGCCGAGTCCATATTACAATCGCAATCAAGCCCCGGTTTATCCGACCGGCATTGCTTTAAGTCCCGACAATACGACGCTTTACGTCGCTAATAATTTGGGCGACAGTCTGGGAATTTTGCAGGATTGGAAAGGCGCGCGAAAAATCACGAAAGTTCGGCTCAGGCGCAACGGCTCGTCGCAGTTCGTTTACCCGTATGATGTCGAAATTCTTCCGGAAGCGGGCGGTAATCGAGTCGCCAAAGTTTATATTTCGCTGTGGGGCGACGCTTCCGTCGCGGTGGTCAATCCCGAAAATCCGACTCAAACTTTAAAACATATTGCGGTCGAACGGCATCCGACAGCGATGCTTTTGAACAATGATAAATCAAAACTTTACGTTGTTAATTCCGACGCCGACAGCGTTTCCGTGATTGACACGAAAAGCGACCGAGTGACGGAGAAAATTAACGTTAAATTAGCTGAAAACGCGCTCGGCGGAATGAGTCCCGAAGGTTTGGCGTTAAGCCGGGACGAGAAAACTCTGTATGTCGCCAATTCGCACACGAACGCCGTCGCGGTCGTTTCGCTGGCGAACCCAAAATCCAAAGTCGCCGGTTTTATTCCGACCGGAAATTATCCGTCGGCGGTTGCCGTCGTCGGAAATCGTCTGTTTATCGGCAATGGCAAAGGCACCGGCTTTGAAAATTCTTCGGTGATTGTCAACAATTCAGGACGCGCTCCGAATATGCCGAATGAAAAATTTCCGGCGGGCAGAACTAATCTGCGCGGTCAATATAATCCGTCGCTGACGAGCGGAAATATCAGCTTCGTCAATCTGCCGAACGAACTCGCACTTTATGAATACACGCAGGCAACGATGCGCAACAACGGCTTGTTGGGAGCGAAAAACAAGCCGCTTTTCGCCGGAAATCGTTCGCCGTTCAAACACGTTATCTACGTTATCCGCGAGAATCGAACATACGACCAGGTTTTCGGCGATTTGGGAAAATCGGGCGACGACTCGATAGCCGACGGCGATGCTTCGGTTGCTATCTTCGGCGCGGGCGAAATCGCCAAATCGCCTTCAGGTAAAAGGCAAAACATCACGCCGAACGCTCGCGCTTTAGCGTTGCGCTTCGGCTTGCTCGATCGCTTTTTCGTCAATGCCGAAGCTAGTCCCGACGGACACAACTGGTCAACCGCCGCCTTCTCAAATGATTTTGTGGACAAGGTTTTTCGTTGGAATTATTCGGGGCGCGGACATACTTACGATTTTGAAGGTTTCAACCGCCTGCCGTCGTTTGAGCCGCCCGCCAATCAGCCGCCCGGCACTGTTCCGTCGGTCTTTAAGTTGCCCGCCACCGAAAACGACATCGCCGATTTTATGAAACGGTTTGTGCCGTATTTGAACGGCGGCCGTGACGTTGCCGAACCGGAAACGCTTTATCTGTGGGACGCGGCAAAGCGCGCCGGTTTGACATATCGCAACTACGGCGAATTTATCGCCACGGTTTCCGAAGCTGATGTCGCCGAAGTCAATACGCGCCAATCAAAATCCTATCCCGACATTTCACCGAATAAAACCGCTTTCGCCACGAAAAAATCCTTGGAAGGAAATTTCGCGCCGCTGCACCGCAACTACGATATGTTCACGCCCGATGCGATGACGACGGATTCTTACCGGGCGGCAAAGGAAAATAAGGCGATTGACGCGGTGATTACCGAAAATCATTCGGAACCGAAGTTTCGCGGCACGTCGCGTCTCGGCGAATGGCAAAAAGAATTTCGCGGCTATGTTGCCGATTTGCAAGCAGGGAAAGGCGACCGCCTGCCGAATCTTTCGATTGTTCGCCTGTCGAACGACCACACCGCCGGGTTGAATGAAGGAGTTCCGACACCGCAGTTTTTCGTCGCCGAAAACGATTACGCGCTCGGACGAATGGTTGAAGAAGTTTCAAACAGTCCATATTGGAAAGACACCGCGATTTTTGTTCTGGAAGACGACGCGCAGGACGGACCCGACCACGTTGACGCGCACCGCTCGCCCGCCTTTGTCATTTCGGCTTATAACCGGAAAGGCGCGCTCGTTCACGATTTTCACAACACGGTCAGTATGATTCGGACCATGGAAATTTGTCTCGGCTTGCCGCCGATGAACTTTCTGGACGCGAACGCCGCGCCGATTGATATTTTCTCAAACGAACCGGATTTAACCGCGTTCCGTGCGAGTTTGCCGGATGTCGCTTTGGATAATCTGTTTCCGCCGAAAAAACCATCAGCCGCAATGCGTAAATATATGAGACTCACCGACGAGCAAAATTTAGAATACGCAGATATGGCAAACCCGCGCCAGCTGAACGAAATCATCTGGTTTTCCGTGCGCGGAGCCAAATCGCCGATGCCCGAAATCGCGCGGCTGCCGGCTTTCGATTTGTTAATCGCCGGTATCCGCGAGGAAGACGACGAAGATGACGATGCGGATGAAGATGAGTAACATTGAGTTCTGACAATAAGTTAGAATAAATTATCAATTAGAGTTTTATGAATCGTCGAGATTTTTTAATTAATGCCGCAATAGCGGGCGGCACGGTTTTGGCGTTCGGCCGTTTTTCGCGTAGTGCCGACGTTTTCGCCCAAACGGGAAATTTTGAAGCCTTACGCGCGGCGGGTTATGGTGAACTTGGGATACAGCCGAGATAAGGCAAAAAATAGGAACTTTGGTTTAACAATGTTTATTTCGACTACTTTTACCTATTTTTATTGAGTGAGAAGTTATATTCCAATTCTAATTCGGTAATTAAAATTCACGCAGAACGAAAAAAAGTAGGCGGCCACCGGGACTTAATTGTAGCCTTGGTTATTCAAACTTTGCCGCACCAGTGCGGCTTTTTTTATCTTTGAGATTCGTTACATTACATAAAGGAGAAATCCCTCAAAATGACAAAAAATTTTTTAAAAATATTCGAGAAGAGAAAAAAGATACTGCGGATTTAAGTGAGATGTAATGTGATTGATTTATCTTCTTTTTCAATGAAGAAAACAGTCTTATTTCTATGTACCGGAAATTACTACCGAAGCCGTTTTGCTGAGGTCTTCTTTAACCATTTGACAAATGAACATCGTTGGCAGGCGGTTTCCCGAGGACTAAGAATTACCAATAAAAACGAGGGAATGTTATCTCCGGCGGTCGCGAAGCAGTTGGACCGGTTTGGTATTGAGATATCGCCCAAATGTCTGCGCCGGCCGTTACCCGTCACTCAGGCTGATATCGATAGTGCCGATCTCGTCATTGCCGTTGATGAAGAAGAACACCGAAGGATGATTGAAATTGAATTACCTTTGAATACCAGACAGATAAAGTTTTGGTCCGTGCCCGACGTACCTTATGTTAGACCCGAGATAGGAATGCGAATGCTGACCCGGAATGTCTGGGAACTCGTAAAAATGCTTCCGATTGATAATTAAATATTTGTGAAAAGAAAAGTTTTACAAATGAATCTCAAAAGCTATCAGTCGCCAGCAAAGGCATTATTGGGTCTGACTCGGTTGTATTACCAAAAGAAGTCCGCGAAATTTTCTCGAATCAATCTACTATTTTCTGCAGGCAAATCAAAAGAACTCAATGATATTCTACTCTTCCGAATCCCACATTTCTTTGTAAGACCTTATATAGGATACTGTGGAATTGGGGTTTATCTCATAGTAATAGCGACAAAGCTTCTTATACCAAACTAAAATTTCGTCATCAAAACAAAAATCTAGCATCCTGTCGAGTAATTGCTCGATTTGGCCGCAATTATCCGAATTCGCTCTTATAATGTTTGTGACTTCAATCGCGAATAACCCTACTGCCCGTTTACCCAATTGGCTTGTATGGGTTGCAAGCTGTCGAATTTCCTTCTCGAAATCTTGATTTCCGGCATTTTTGTTAATTAAATCCATATGAATCGAAAACTAGTGGTCAGTCAAGCTATGCCGCGACTTAATCACCATCTTGAATCACAAACAAACAAGAAGCAAACTATTAAATGAAAAAACTTAAACTCAAGTTACGACTAAAGACTTTGAGGAAGAAAAGTTTCCCCTCTCGCATTGAGAAAAGATTGTCAAGGTCACTCCGGTAGTTTGAATCTAGTGAGGACTGAAGGCAATTATTTCCGTGTCCATTTTGCGGCGCTGAACCGCCCGCCCCGAGGTTGAACGACTGTTTGGACCTTGCGGTTAAATTGTACAAAATAACCAAAGACAAAACCCAGCTCAGTTCATCTGATTCAAATTTCGACTTTATGAGCTTTTTAGACTCGGGTTAAAACAAGCGAAATAGTTATTTTTCTGATAATCTCCATTTAATCTCGATAAATTTTTGATACGCTTCTCGGCTCAATAATCTCGACTTGTTGCGGGACTTTTAACAAAAGAACGCAACCGTTTTTGGTGCTGATCCGACCGGTATGAAGTTTTGAAAGCTCGTTAAGTTTTGATTCGTTCGTCGCTAAAAGAATCGCAAATTGTCGAACCCTAAGTTTTTTATCAAAATTGGGTCTAACCGCTTCAAGAAGATCGGGCTTCAACCAACGCCGTTTTGGCTTTCAAGCCCTTTCAAGCCACAACCGGATAATGACCAAAACAACAATTCATCATAGATTAACCTAAATTTCATACAAAATTCATAGCCTGTTGGTATTCTAAAATGAGTAAAACAATTTTGTGATGTTTTGGCAATTCGGTTGTATGACAGTTTTCAATATGAATCTACTTACTTTACTCCTAATAGATGTTAGGTTTTTGCTAATTATCTTATTGCGTCGGTTTTATCTGAAAGTTTACAAGTTTTTTGGATTTCATGTCGTGCCGATGATTGTCATTGCTTTGATATTGCGACCCCTTTACCAGTTCTGCGCAAAACGATGACGAAGGTCAAATAAATCACACTTTAATTTATTTTTCCTCAATTCCCTTTACTTCATTTATTTGTTTTCGGACTTTTATGATATTTGAATACGCCCCAATGACAATCAGCAAAACAACCACCCCATAAACCCACCACGGCACGTTTTTACCCGCAAATATTAAGTAAATATAGGCAGAGATGAAAAAAAACATTGCGGAAAGTGCAGGCAGAACAATAGATTTGCCTTTACGGTAATTCCTGATTAGCCAGCCAATCGAAAGTGAAAAGAAAGGAATTGCACCGACGTAAATCGCCCCGAAGATAAAAGGATTCACACCATATTCCATTCCCAGACTTAAAAACCAATTTTGTATTGTTTCCCAACTCATACCTTAAAAAGGTTGCTTGGGTGGTAAGTTATTCCATAAATTTTTAATTTGAATGACTTCACTAAGTTTATCACCAATTGGTTAGACTTTTTCTAACAAAATAAGGAATTGGGGGGAATAATTTTGCCACTTTTTACATTAATTACTACAAAGGCAACAAATGCTTTTCATCTTTTAAATTATACCAGCGAGGGATTTATACAATGAATATTAATATCCGAAGTTCAATTTTATACACATTACTTTTATATCTTTCGATGATGGGAACGGCTTGTGAAGGTTCGGTTGCGACTGAATCCGTCAGCAACGAAAAATCTACGCCAGCCAATCCCATGGTCGAAAATAAATCAGTTGTCAACCATAGCCAATGGGAAGAACTTTTACAACTTTATGTGCGGGATGACGGAAAGGTTGATTACGATGGATTTACCAAAGATAAAGCCAAATTGGAAGCCTATTTAGCAACTCTAGCCGAACTTGATTTTGCGGCTTTAGCCAATAACGATGAGCGTAACGCGTTACATATCAACGCTTACAACGCCTCTACAATTCTGGCTGTCGTAAATGAGGTTTACGGCAATAACAGCAGTGTCAAAAACATTAAAGGATTTTGGGACAAGAAAAAATACCGTGTGGCAAAAAGAGATCTAACGCTTGATGAAATTGAAAGATATTCCCGTGATTTAGACCCGCGGGTTCATTTTGCTTACAACTGTGCCTCCGCGAGTTGTCCTAAACTGCAAAAATTTGCCTTTACGGGTGCAAAACTCCAGGAACAATTTGATTTCATTACCAAAGATTTTTTGGCTGATACAGAACGCGGACTAAACATTGACCCTGACAAAAAGAAAATCCGAATTTCCCGTCTCTTTCTCTGGTATGCCAGTGATTTTAAGGGAAATACGAGCAAATCATCCCAATATTGGGAGATTGTCAAGGGTCAATTTAGTGCTTCAGTAGGGGTTAATTTTATCAAAACCAAAGTCAGCGACGACATCAAGCAGTTATTTGAGGATAAGAAATATGACGTTTCATTTATGGATTACAGTTGGGAACTGAATTCGGTTGTGCCGCCAGCCGCCAATCTTCCCAAAGCACTTAAAAATGAATAATTTAGGAAAAGAAATGAACAATGTAATTTCTAACTTCAGCCGTTTGCCGATGGATAAATCCAATGACAGTAGCTTTGCGGATATTGCACGGGAACTTGATTCTAAAAACGGTCTGATTGATTACAAAACGGTTTCTCTGATTATTCCGGCACTGAACGAAGAAAAATCAATCGCTTCGGTTTTGCAAGCGATTCCCAAACATTTGGTCGGGGAAATTATCGTGGCTGACAACGGAAGCACCGACCAAACGGTTGAGATTGCCCGTCAGGGGGGCGCAAGAGTTGTCACCGAAAAAGTAAAGGGTTACGGTGCAGCTTGTTTGGCGGGCATCTCAACTATTTCGGAAAATTGCGAAATTGTGGCTTTTGTAGATGCCGATTTTAGCGACTTTCCCGAAGATTTAGAACAAATTCTGAAACCGATTATCAACGGACTGACTGAGATGGTAATCGGCACGAGAACTGCCATTGCCGATTCCAAAAAATCATTAACCCCACAGCAAAGATATGGAAATTGGTTAGCAACTAAGTTGGTTAAACTCTTTTTTGGGCATACTTACACGGATTTAGGACCATTTCGAGCAATCCGTCGTGATGCCCTAGAAAAACTAAAAATGACCGACCAAAATTTTGGTTGGACAATTGAAATGCAAATCAAAGCGGCACAACACAAATTGAGAATTGTCGAAGTTCCGGTTCGCTATCGGGTTCGCATTGGGCGTTCAAAAATTAGCGGAACGGTTAAAGGAACGATTTTAGCCGGAACGAAAATTATTTACACGATTTTCAAATACGCCTTGAAAAAGTGAGCGAGCAAATAATTGAAAAATCAAAATCGTTTTTCGGATGGCTTCCGTTGGGTGGTTTGGCGGTTTTGCTGATTCTGTCGGAATCGGTTTATCTTTTGCTTTTACAATTGGATGCAGTCAATGGTTGGACACCGGTTTTTACGTTTTGGCTCGAAATGGGGGCTTTGTTTATCTTTTACGGATTGGCGGTGGTCTTAGTTAAACGGGCAGAAAAATTCAAAAAATCAATCCTGTTTTTGATAATTTTCGGCACGATTTTGTTTCGGCTGACATTGCTTCCCGCCGGACTTCCGTTTGATTCAACTGCATCCGAAAAATTTGAGGCTTTAAAAACCGACCTTTACGGGCAAGAAGTAACATACGAAAGATTTCAGCTCTTTGATAACGATATTTGGCGGTATTTGTGGGATGGACACGTTTGGGCAAACGGCGTAAATCCCTATCAGTATGCGCCAAATGATATAGAACTCGATAAATTTTCAGGCGAATCAATCATTTCGAAAGACGAAATTCCTACAGACGAAGAAGTTTTGTCGGATAAAGCAATCGAAGAATCTCAGGCCATTGAAAGTGTTGAAAATGAAGTGTTTATTGAAAAAGAAACTCCTACCACCGAAAATGGAAACGAAATAAATCCACGGTGGCTGGATATTCGTGAAAACATCAATCACGCAGACGTTACTACAATTTATCCGCCGCTTTTGCAGTTTGTTTTTTGGATTTCATACATCATTGCCCCCGGTAGCGTTTTGATGATGAAAATTGTCTTAATTTTGTTTGAGTTAATCGGAATACTTTTTCTCGCTTTAGCCCTTAAACGACTCGAAATGCCCGTTTCGCTGATCGTTATATACGGCTGGAATCCTTTGATGATAAAGGTTTTTGCCGGAAGCGGACACGCCGATTCGATTCTGATGATGCTGCTTTGTATTTCGACCTATTTCATCATCCGCCGGGCGAAAAATCTAGCCGCAATCGTTTTCGGCTTGGCAATTTTAGCGAAGTTGAGTCCGATATTTTTGCTTCCGTTTGTAGTGCGGCGAATTGGCTGGCTACGGAGTCTGTTGATTGGAATCGTTGTCCTTTTGGGATATTTACCATTTTGGGATGCAGGACAGAATCTTTTTTCGGGTTTTTTGAAATTTGCCCGCGAATGGCAATTCAACGCCGGATTATTCACTTTTGTTCGCTGGTTTTTTGAATTCTTTTCCGCAAATGGCGGAGATCTAGCTCGAAACTTTTGCGCGATTTTTATTTTGTTAATTATTGCCGGATTATCTTGGAAAGACGATTTGAGCGATAAAGTTTTTCTAAAATCGTCAGCAATTGCTTTGGGAGTTTTGGTAATTTTCAGCCCGACCGTAATGCCTTGGTATTTGAGTTGGGTTTTACCAATCGCAGTTTTAGCCAAACAAAATATTTGGTTTTACTTTTCGGCGATTGTTTTGGCGGCGTTTCATATCATCATTGACCAAAGTGAATACGCCATAGTTTTGTTTTTTGAGTATTCGTTGCTGTTGCTTTTGTTTTTCTGGGAATTGCACAAAAACGAGTATCAAATTTCGACAGTTTTTAGATTTTGGCAATCACGTCAAAATCAAATTTAATCACAAGGAGTGGAATTAAATGAGCAATAAAATAATGAGAGTCTTAGTTTACGGAATGTTTCTATTAATTCCCGCATTTGTTTTCGGACAAGGAAGCGGATCAAGTGGTTATCCCCAACCAAATGGCGGTATAGATAATCTTTCAACCGAAAATAATTTTGTTATCACCCGTAGTGCCAACGGAAAAGTAGCAAGTTTGGAAAAAGGAATTTTGATTATCAAAGACAAAAAAGATAAGGAAATCCGAGTAATTTTGACCAAAGATACAAAGTTCAAGATCGGCAAAAAAACGGTTAAACCGGATGAATTGGACGAAAAACTATTCGCTGAGGGTAACGAAATTAAGGTAACATACGTCCCTGGCTTAAAGAATCCAAAAGAGTTTTACGCAGTTGAAGTTAGATTACCCGACAACGGAAAGTCGAAAGAAAAACCGGGGTTGACTAAAACCTAATATTCAAAAAGAGGATAGAAAAATGAAATTAAAGTTAGCTGTATTGACTGTTTTTTTGATAGTTCCGGTTTTAGCCTACGGACAAGGAAGCGGTTCGAGCAAAGGCTCCAAATCATCAAGCGGAGGTATGGTACAGAAAAGCAACTTTGCCATTAACCGCTCTATTTCGGGAACAGTTGTTTCCATTAGTGCCTTGTCAATTAGCATTTCGACTAGTTCGGGAAAAACGATTGTATTTATGATTAAGCAAAATACCAAATTTGTCGGTGGTCGCCCAGGCAAAGGAGATAAAGCCAAAATCACTTATCTGGCACAAAACAGACAGGCTACATTGATTCGTCGAGTTTAGTATCTTTCCTGAAAATACAACCGTGAAAAGCAAAAATATATATTGATGATTTGATACCCAATATACAAAAAAGTGGAAAAATAATTTGACTAAAATTACAATCCTTGGAATGGGTGCAATGGGATCACGAATTGCCCGAAATCTTTTAACCGCCGATTTTGAAGTAACGATTTACAATCGTTCAACCGAACGCGCCGAAACGCTTCGGGCGAACGGGGCAAAAGTGGCGAACATTCTCAAAGTAGCGGTCGATGGAGCCGATTTTGTCTTGAGCATCGTGCGTGATGTTGAAGCAGATCGGCGCATCTTTTTTTGAAGCCCCAATAATTGGCTCGTGCCAGCAAGCTGAAGCCAAACAACTTTAATTTAATTCAAATGAACGAAATAAGACTAAGACTGATTTTCATGTCAGTTTTATGCTGACATAGTGTAAGGAAAACTGCACCGAAAAATAATTAACTTCAAAAGAAACGAACGATTTGGAATAAATACGGCGAATTTATGATTTAATTTATACGACCAAAATTGGTGAAGTTCTAAAACTCTTAAATGCTTTGAATATAAAGTTATGTCCTTATCTTATTTAAAAGAAGCGGTCGAAACGGATGACACGGAAAAATTGATTCGTTATGTGCGCCTGCATTTCGGCGACGGCAATGAAGAAGCGGGGAAAAAAGAAATTGACAAAGCATGGATTGAAGCTTTGAAACTATTACTTGACGTTCCGCCGACAAAACGCGAATTTATCGAGCAAACGATCAACGAAACGGATGCCGAAACATTAGCACACCTTTATTTTCGCCTTCATTTTTATTTTGTGGCGCGTTCGGGAGAATGGATTCACGATGGAAAAGTTTAACGAAAAACAATTGCGTCCCGGTTTGTGGGCGACCGTCAACGAACGCTATCCGGGTTCGTTGATTACGAAAAGAGATTTCGTGCCGCTGGCAAAATTGAAGAAGCCTTTGTCCGAATCGCGCCTGACTTTTGTTTCGACCTCCGGCGTGCAACCGAAAGGTAGTCTGCCATTCGATACGGTTCATCCGGTCGGGGATTACACTTTTCGGCGTGTGCCTTCAAGTTCAAAACCGATTGATTTGGAAATCCATCAACTCAAATATCCGACCGTCGGCGCGGAAAAAGATTTGAATGTCATTTATCCGATTGAACGACTTCAGGAATTAGCCGAAGAAAACATTATCGGCGAACTGACACCGAATTTCTTTTCGTTCATCGGCTACAATATGGACGCGGAAAAACTGGAACAAACATTAGCCGAAGATATTAGCGATGCCGTCGAAGCGGAAAAACCGGATGTCGTGCTGCTCGCGCCAGCCTGACCGATTTGCCATCAGAGCATCGCGCTGGTTCAGCGCAGCATTGAAAAAAGAGGAATTCCGACCGTGTCTTTAAGCGTTGCTTTAGATCTCGACTTTAGATAAAAGCAGAAAAAAGCCTGTTTGATTTTCAAGCTGATGTTTGCCTTTTTCTGCTCTGATTGTTCCTCTTCATTCTACTTTTTTGACCAGTTTTGGCTTTTTTTTGCCTTTCAACTTGATTTTATACTT
>JANOEF010000664.1:0-6796 GCA_031413075.1 Acidobacteriota bacterium
CCAAAAACGATAAGTGTCGGGATACCAATACTAAATGTTTTTGAAACCAAGGGAATCTAAGCCTGAAAATAGGACGCAGATGAACGCTGAGAAAACGGATTTTACGAATTTTTCAAAAGCAGAAAATCGGCGTCCGCTTATTTTGTCTTCAAATATTTCTTTCCCTTCAATTTATCCGGAAGCAAATCATCTTTGGTATAGAGTTCGTAATCTTTGCCATATTCCAAATCTTTCATCATTTTAGTTGGAGCATTTCGGGCTTTTAAGGGAATCGGTAAATTTCCGAATTTTTCAACATCTTTCAGGGCCTCCTTAAAACCATCATACGCGCTGCGGTCTTTCTTGCAGTTAGCGAGGTAGGCCGCGCCATGTGCCAGATTGATGCCGCATTCGGGCAGCCCGATAGTTTCAACGGCTCGAAAAACTTCATTGGCGACAACCAAAGCGGTCGGTTGCGCCAGACCAATATCTTCCGAGGCAAAGATCACCATCCGGCGGGCGATGAATTTCGGATCTTCTCCGGCGGAAATCATTCGGGCTAAATAATATAGAGCGGCATCGGGTTGGCTGGCCCGCATTGATTTGATGAAGGCGGAAATAGTGTTGTAATGCTCTTCGCCTTTTTTGTCGAAGCGTAAAAACTTGGTTTGGAGAGTGTTTTTGAGATTTTCGATGGTGACGCTCTGGTAAAGCAGGACTGTGTTTTCGAGCATCGTAATGACTTGTCGGGCATCGCCATTGGCCATGGCAATCAACCAATCTCTCGATTCTTCGCTTAATTCAAACTCCGTTCGGTCAATGACCGCCGACATTTCATCGGCCGATAATTCTTCTAAAACAAAGACTCGGAGACGCGAAAGCAGCGGCGGAATAATCTCAAAACTCGGATTTTCAGTCGTTGCCCCGATTAAAACGAGCTTTCCGCTTTCAACAAACGGGAGCAAAAAATCCTGTTGTGCTTTATTGAAACGATGAATTTCGTCGAGGAAAAGAACTCGCGGTTGTGCAGACGGTTCGTCAATTATTTTACGAATATCGTTTTTCCCGGCCGTCACGGCGGAGAGTTCATAAAGATTGGCGTTGATGGCATTGGCATAGATTCTGGCGAGACTGGTTTTGCCAACCCCGGGCGGCCCCCACAACACAAAAGAGAAGATAGACCCAAGTTCAATTGCCAGCCGAATCGGTTTTCCCTCGCCAACCAGGTTTTTTTGCCCGATGTAAGCGGCCAGTGTTTGCGGCCGTATTTTGTTGGCCAAGGGTTCCATAATTCGATGGCGGAGAGGTTTTTGCCAAATAACAAGTTCTAAAACTTAAATCGCTCAGAGAGATATCTTTGCCGAATTAGATTTTGCCTACTTTCCAAAATCCAGACCGACAAAATACAACTGCGAATTAAACGAGGTGTCCTCGGTCAACGGGTTAATTTTTTCGTAGTGTCCGTCCGCTCGAAGGGTTTGCGCATTGACCGTATCGCGTAAATAAGTGGCCAGTATTTCTTCTTTAAGAATCTTTAAGAATCTTTTATCTTTAACCGGTGTAATCACTTCGACCCGGCGATTAAGATTTCGCTGCATCAAGTCGGCACTTCCGAAATAGACTTCCTCCTGACCTTCGTTGGCAAAATAAAAAATCCGACTATGTTCTAGAAATCGTCCAACTACACTAATCACCCGAATATTTTCTGAAAGACCTGCTATTTCCGGACGCAACATACAGATTCCGCGAATAATCAGGTCAATTTTGACGCCCGCCTGAGCCGCCTTGTAATACTCGTGAATGATGGCAATATCAGTCAGACTATTGATTTTGGCAATAATCCGGGCAGATTTACCTTGCCGGGCGATATCGGCTTCGCGCCGGATCAGCGAAATCATTTTTTCGCGGAGATTGACCGGGGCCACCAAAAGTTTTCGGTAATTCATTTGTTGTGAATAGCCGGTCAAAAAATTGAACAAATCCGTAGCGTCCGCACCGAGTTCTTCGTCGGCGGTGAGCAACCCGATATCCGTGTAAATGCGCGATGTCATCGGATTATAGTTTCCGGTGGCGAGATGCACATAGCGCTTTAATTCGTCGCCTTCGCGTCTGACCACCAGAGTTACTTTGGAGTGGGTTTTCAAACCGCGAATCCCATAAATGACGTGAACGCCCTCACTTTCAAGTTTTCGCGCCCATTCGATATTATTCTCTTCATCAAACCTTGCTTTTAATTCAACCAGAGCCGCAACCTGTTTACCATTTTCGCTGGCTTGCATCAGAGCTTTGACAATCGGGGAGTCTTTTCCGGTTCGATAAAGGCAAATTTTTATGGCGACGACATCGTCATCATCCGCGGCGGCATTGATAAAATCCGTTACCGTGCTATAAGCCGTGTAGGGATGATGAAGCAAAATATCCTGTTTTTTCAATACATCAAAGACATTTTTACTTTTCCGAAGGGAGTCCGGGACAAGATATTGAATCGGCTTATCTTTTAATCCGGCGCGTTCCAACCCATATAGGCGCATGAGGTCGGGAATATTCAGAAAACCGTCAATCGGATAAATATCCTGCTCGGTCAAACCGATCGAACCGGCTAAATAATTGACCATTTCTTTGGGCATGGTCGAAGCGACTTCTAAACGCACGGCAAAGCTAAACCGTCTTTTGTGCAATTCCTCTTCCATTGTTCGGAGGAGATCGCCGGCTTCGTCTTCGCGGATTTCGATGTCGGCATCGCGGGTAACGCGGAACAGATGACACTGTCCCGTTTTCATGTTCGGGAAAAGCATCTGAATATTGGCGGTAATCAGTTCTCCGAGGAGCGTAAATTTAGTCCCGGTTTCATCTACCGGAATCAGGCGCGGAGTATTCGGAGGCAATTTAATCCGGGCAAACCGTGGTTCATTAAAGAGCCGTTTGAGTTTGCCTTCGCACTTCGTTTTATCCGGTTCGACCATGACCCCGATATTCAAACTGAGATTTGAGGTATAGGGAAACGGATGGCTGGCATCTACGGCTTGCGGGGTCAGAATCGGAAAAACATTTTGTAGAAAATATTGGTTGAGTCTTTGTTTTTCCGCATCACTGAGGGTGTTGTATTTCAAAATAGTGATTCCATTTTTAGCCAAACTTGGTAAAACCACTTTTCCCAGACAACTCATCTGCTCCAAAAGCATCGGGCGCAGTTTTTCTCTAATTTCACGGAGCTGTTCGCCGGCACTCAGGCCGTCGGGTGATAGTTCGCTCACATCTTCAGCAATTTGCTCCTTTAAGCCTGATACCCGAATCATAAAAAATTCGTCTAAATTGGTGGAAAAAATAGCTAAGAACTTGAGCCTTTCGAGGATGGGATTATTTTCGTCAAGCGCTTCCTGTAAAACGCGGCGGTTAAATTCGAGCCAACTCAATTCGCGGTTAAATAAAAAACGGCGATCGTGCAAAAGCGATTCGGGTAACTCCATTTGCTCGGTTGGTGCAAATTCTTTAACGGCTTGACTCATAAACTATGTCGTAATTGTAGTTGTAAAGATTCGAGGATTGCAAGAAAGATGAGGTTAAATTTTTGTCCGAGAGCAATCAGCTATCTTCAAATTTAGCAGAATCACGCGGTCACGGTCAAATAATTTGAGATATTGACAAGAAACCGATACGATTGAAGCGAGATCAGATAATGAAAAGTTTAAGCGAAAAAGAGGCTTTGGTGCGGTTGGGTAAAATCAAAGACGCATACCGGAGTGAGATCCAGACCAATTACGAGACCAAAGCTCAAGATTGTCTAACTTGTGAAACCAAAGGTGCTTGCTGTCTCGACGCCCATTTTGTTAATGTGCACATCACCAGACTTGAAGCGGTCGCAATGCAAAAAGTTTTGCACGAATTAGATGAGCCGCAGTTGACCAAGATCAATAAACGAATCACTGAAACTATCGAAAAATATCATTTAAGAGATTCAGGCGATACTTTTGCCCAAACTTTTTCTTGTCCGTTATTTGAAAAAGGCACGGGCTGTTTGGTGCATTCGGTCAAACCGGTGGCCTGCATCCAACACGCCTGTTATGAATTTCAAGCGGATTTGCCGCCGGACGAGTTGCAGGAAGCAGCGGAACGTAAAATCGAACGACTCAATCAACAAACTTACCGTCAATCAAAATGGCTTCCCTTGCCGATTTATTTGATGCAAAAATAGTTTTTTGCTGTTTACTGCCGGAGCTTTCCGCCTAAAAGCGACAACGGGATGAGCGGAAGCAAAATCAAAAGGTGATACCAAAACGGAACGATGTTCCACATCAGCAAACTGACCAAAACTCCCAAAGCAAGCAATAAGATCCCCAAAAACAAAGGCGACTTAAAGTTTTCTTTGGCAATCAGAGCAACTATAAACCCTGCCATAAAGGTGAGAATTGCGCTTCTGATGATGATGATCAGCATGATTGTCGAATCTGCTGTAAAAGGCGTTTTATTTTCGACTGCTGCGGATAAATCGGTTAAATACCGGCCATAATCGGGCGACCATGCCGCCCAAACAAAATCGCTTCCACGCAACAAAATTAACCAGACTATAAATCCGGCAATCGCGCCTAAAATTATTCGCAACATGAATTTTCCCCTAAAATTTCTTTAATTTACCGCCCAAAACAGTCATCGGGATCAGCAACAGTAAAAACGGAATATGATACCAAAGCGGAACATAATTCCAATAAATTGACTGGATAAAAATCCCGAAAGCGAGAAGCAAAACTCCGGCGAATAAAGGAGCTTTTGAACTTTCTTGAGATATAAGCGCGGTAATAAGTCCGGAAATTATTGAAAAAAGCACACTCCGGATCAGCGAGATGATGAGCAGTGTCGAAGGCACCTCAAAAGGCGTCTTTGTTTCAAGGGCTTTTTGAAAGCCTTCGAGACTCTCTTTATACCAGGGCGAAATTGCCATGAAAACGGCATCGCTTCCAACCCACAAAATACTCCACACGACAAAGCCGATAATGGCGGCAATGACTATTCTTAACATAAATTTTTCTCCTCTTCGATATTTTCTCCGATGTGCAAAATATAACCGTTACAATCCTTTATTCCAAACTCGCGCATCCCGTAGTCAAAATCTTTGAGCGGATAGACAATTTCAACTTTATCTTTGAGCCGCTTCCAGACTTCTGCAACATTTTCGACATAGAGATAAATCGTCCCCGTCATTGAAGGTTTTTTGTCATAACTGCTAAAAGCAATTTCAACCTCGCCATTCCAAAGACTGGCCCAACCCGGATTTTGCTCATCAGGATACATGCCGCAGCATTCAAAGTCTAAGTTATCTTTGTAAAATTTGATTGTCCGCCGGAGATTCAGCGTTCCTAACATCGGGGTTAAATGTTTTATTTTCATAACTTGGTCACAATTATTAGCCGCTCAGAAAGTCGAACAGCGGCGAAAAACAGAACTAATTTTCTCCATTAATAATCAAAAAATTTATCTAATTTATCTAATGTCAAAAATTTCGTGTTTGTCGGCGGCTTATTTTTCTTCAAAACAACAAAAGGGAAAAGAAGTTTGCTAGAACTTTTCCCCCTTGTCGTGTCTTTCGCCTTTTGCCATTGCGAAATTTTTTTGCTTAAACTGCGGCGTGCGCCTTAATTTCAGATAATTCTTTGACGTTTTGAAGCGCGATTGGAAATTTATCCTTAAAAAAGTCGAGATATTGTTCCAACGCATCAACTTCAACTGACAAAGTTGTCTTATCTTCAGTCTCGGTTAATTGGTAGTTTTCGTAACAATCCGACCATTTTTTTGTTTCCTCATCAAGCGGCTGCTCGATTTTGTCTTTCAAAACGCCAATATGTTTGAAAGAAATAAATTCATTTGTGACGAGTTTGTCAATCAGGCTATACATGCCTTGACCATCCGGCGCCAGGAAATGGACTTTGCTTCCCTCTTTCCAATTCGAAACGGCATACGAACCCTCGCAAAATGCTTTAGTCCATTGCGGATAAGTTTCATCGTTCCAAAGCGTTTCCCAAACTTTTTCTTTATTCGCTTCTATATCAATAGTAAAATTTAACTTTTGCAATTTTTTGACTCCTTTGAATTATCTTGAAATATTGAAATGGGGCAAATTACCCGCCAAATAAATTGGTACTCAATTAAAGTCTATTTTCCCGTTTTTATGTCTTTGGCGGGTAAAGACTAAGCTACTTTTGCCTTTCTGGGGGCTGACCCGTTTGTTTCAACCTTCGTTTTTTCGAGCCGGGCTGACATTCGTTTATCTAAATCCAGAACTTGTTCGCTGGTTAAATGATAAAGATTCGGTTGATTGTGATAAATCCGTGCTCCCGTCACGATGTCCGCCCGTTTGAAACCATTGGCTTCGGCTTTGGCAATGAGCTCGTCAATAGTCAATGTTTTTGGCCGCATTTCCACCACATTGCTCTGCACAATAAATGCGGGAACATCTGATGCCGGGGGTTTTTCAAACGAAATGTCGGTTGGGTTTTCGTCGCGCATGCGGTTCAAAAAGTCTTTGAAAGTGATATTTCCGCTCATCTCAAAACCGACTTCAAAAACAGGCGAATTTGATTTAACGACTTGGAAAACCCGAATAATTTCGCCGTCGCGTTCTTGCAGAGAAACCTCAATCATGACATCTACAAAATATTCTAATCCCGAAGCCGTCATTGGCAAAACCCGTCCGATTTCATTATCTTCTTTGGATTCTTTGCCCTTGGCCGCGATTTGGTCAGCAATGACCACACATTTTCCGCTTTCGATACAAAGCTTTCGTAAAACATTTTGCAAAATCATCTGATCGGCGGCGAGTTCTTCG
>JANOEF010000665.1:0-6762 GCA_031413075.1 Acidobacteriota bacterium
TGGAAAAAAGTGGCGCAAATGCTATAACCAAATTCAACAGTTCGTAGGGCATCGTTAAGTCTCCTTATTTCTTGGTTGAAATAGTTAAAACTTACTCGCTCTGCGTTCTGTTTTCAAATATCAAAAATGGACAAAGTCGAGCTAAGGAAGTGGCAAAATATGTTGTGAAGATCTGACCAAAAAAAAGAGTATCGGGTAGTCGCTTCCGTCGCTTTCAAAACGGGCGAGAAAACGGCTGAAACTTCGAAGCGACGGTTGTTTTCCAGAAATTCCATTTTAATCTGGCTTTTTCCGTTACAGAAAAAGGCAAACATCAGCTTGAAAATCAAACAGGCTTTTTTCTGCTTTTATCTAAAGTCGAGCTTATTAATAAGCCAGTTTGATTGAATTTATCCCGCGCAGAATTGCCCGCTGACGACGCTGAACTCTTTTTAAGTTCTTTTTAGGATTAAAAACATTGAGCGGACTCGGGATCATGGCCGAAAGATAAGCGGCTTCCTGCAGGGATAGTCCGGAAGCGGATTTATTGAAATAAGTTCGGGCGGCCGCCTCGGCTCCGTAAACTCCGTCGCCCCATTCGATGACATTAAGATAAATTTCCAGAATTCGTTTTTTGGTTAAATTTTTTTCTAAATAATAGGTGTAAAGAGCCTCGCGGCCTTTGCGTAAAAAATTGCGGTCTTCGGAGAGATAGAGGTTTTTAGCCAGTTGTTGGGTCACGGTGGAGGCTCCGCGTTTGAAGCTCGGCATCGGCGGAATCCAGTCATTTTCGTCATAGTCGCCTTCGGCTTTGGCTTCTTTTTCACCCGCCTTGACTGCTTCGTCCCAGGCCTTTTCGATAGCTTCCCAATCAAATCCGTTGTGTTCAAAGTACCTGGCATCTTCTCCGGCGAGCACGGCTCGTTGAAGATTGGGTGAAATTGCGTCCATCGAAACCCAAATCTGCAAACGTTTTGGTTCTTTTCCTTCGGCTCGATCACCGGCCGCTCGATGCTCGATCATCGAGGTTGTCGTCGGATTTTCGGTTTTGAGCGCGGAAATTTTGGGAAAAGTAATCAATTCATAGAGGAGCCAGACACCAACTGCGCCGCAGAAAATTGCAAATAAAACTTTAGTCCAATACCACATAACGATTTTAGATTGCCGATTTTGGATTTTAGATGGCTCGAGCCGGATTGACAAGCCAAACTTGTTGAAAATTTGATAAAAATTAGGCAGGTTTGTTTATTTTTTCAACCAAATAAGTTAAAATTCTAAAAAACAGGGGTATTATGAAAAAGCGGGAAGTCAAATTAGTTGTATTAGCGGTGTTGGGGTTGATCGGCGGAATTTTTTACGGTTGGCAAATAGTCAATGGTGAAAAAATGAGCATTGAAGAATACAATAAATGGATTTCCGAGTCTTACGATTTTCGTTTCGGCAAAGACAAACTTTTTGCGCCGAGCAATGCCAATACTTTCAGCGGTCAATTCATAAATCGGGAAGATTTTATTTCCGCTGCTCGGTGCGCGACTTGTCACACTGACACTCATCCGCAGTGGAAACAATCGGCCCACGCCAACAGTTTCCGCGAACCTTTTTATCAAAAAAATGTCAAAGATTTAATTGCTCAAAAAAACATTGCTTTTACCCGGCATTGTGAGAGTTGCCATAATCCGGCCGCACTTTTTTCAGGTGTCCTGACCGATAAACCGCAGTTCAAAAAACGACCGTTTGACGAAGAAGGGGTGTCGTGTATTGTCTGTCACTCGATCGAATCGGTTGACGGACGCGGGGTTGGCGGGTATGTGTTCGGTCAACCGGCGCTTTTACAAAAAGAGGACGGTACAAAAATTACCGAAGCCACCGACCAGCAGATTTTGGACGATGTTCCTTCGCACCGGCGGGCAATGATGCGCGATGTGCTGAAGCAACCCGAGTTTTGCGCGGCGTGCCATAAATCCCAGGTCCCGAAAGAATTGAACGAGTATAAATTTTTACGGGCTTTTTCGGTTGGCGACGAACTGCAAATGTCTTCTTTCTCAAAAGAATCTCCGCATCCGTTTTATGTTCGGAATAAAGAAACCTGCAATAGTTGCCATATGAAGCAGGAACCGACCAAATATTTTGACGTCTCGGCCAAAAGCAAGGGAACCATCGCCGGACATCGCTGGGCATCGGCAAATACAGCAATCCCAACTTTTTACAAGTATCAGGAACAACTCGATGAGGTTATCAAGTTCTTACAGGATGATAAACTGGGGGTTGATATTTTCGCCATTCGCCGCCAAGCCGAAGGTTCACGCAAAGACCAGCTGATTGCTCCGGTCAACCGGAAAAGTTTCTCGCTCAAAGCAGGTGAGACCCTGACCGCGGATGTTGTTATCACTAATAAAAATATCGGACACAGCTTTCCGCCGGAATTACGCGATTTTTACGAAGCCTATCTCGAATTTGAGGTTCAGGACGGCGCCGGAAAAGTACTTTACAAATCAGGCTTTATCAAACCGAACGGTTATGTGGACGACTCTGCTCACGCTTACAAAACACATCTTGTCAAAGCCGACGGAAGCTATAATGATTTGCACCATATCTGGTTCACCAAAACGGTCGCCCATAATTTGCAGATTCAATCCGGACGTTCTGATGTCGCCCGCTATAAGTTTAGTTTACCAAAAGGTATTTCGGGGCAGGTCAAATTGTCCGCAAAACTTAAATATCGGCGATTTACCAGAGTTTTCAGTGATTATTCGCTCGGCAAATCACTTGATTACCCGATTGTGACGATGGCCGCCAATGAGCGAATTTTGAATATCGGCGAAAACCAGTCACAACCGGTTGATCCGAAAGCCATGCCCGACTGGAGGCGTTGGAATAATTATGGGATTGCACTCATTGATAATCGCCAGTTCCCGCAATCGGCGGACGCCTTTGACGAAGTCATTGACCTCAAAGTTACAGATTATCAAGCCTTTGCCAATACTAACAAAGCGTTGGCTCTGATGGAGTTAGGCGGTTGGCAGGAAGCAGAAAAGCTGATCAATAAAGCTCTCGAATTAGACCCGAATAATCTGCGGGCAATTTTTCAACGCGGACGGATTCATCGGGCCCGAAGTCGTCTGGACAAGGCCGAAGCTGATTTCAAACGCGTTTTGGAAAGTTATCCGCGCGATCGTCTGACTCTTCAACAGCTTGGCGAATTGGCTAAAATCAAAAGCGACACGGTTCCAAAAGCCGAAAGACCCGCTCAACTCAAGCTTGCTCAAGGGTTCTATGAAAAGATTTTGGCAATTGATCCCGAAGACACCGGCTCGCATTACAATCTGATGATAATTTTTCAAAAACTCGGAATGCGCCCGGAAGCCCAAAAAATGTCAAAAATCTTTCAGGACTTAAAGGACGACCCGCAGGCAACCTCGGTAGCCAATAACTTTTTGCAAAATAATCCGGCCATTGCCAAGGAAAGTTTGCCGTATCACACCCACGATTTGAAGGTTTTTCAACCTTTAATGGAAAAATCAAATTATTCGGGATTGCTTAAATAGATTTTAGATTTTAGATTTTGGATTTTAGCTAAAAACCAATCCAGAATCTAAAATTGAACAGTACACCTAAAAGCGTTCGCGTTTTTGCCTTGGTTGACAAATTTGGATTATAAAACAAAGAAAACAAATTATTTAATAGGATTAACTAACCTTCAGTTATCAACCAATCCAAAATCCAAAATCGCAAATCCAAAATCCAATCAGTGTTCTTTAGGTGATTCAATCAGCAATTTGCAATGAAATCTGACCTCTTCGGGAAAGTCTTTATCCCACGGAAATTTGCCTTTGACAGTTGGATAAACGCACTGAAGCAAAGGGAAATTAGGGCCTTCGTAAAACCAGGTTGCCCAACCAACATTTTCTTTGTATTGATTTTTCGGAACATCGCCAAAATAGCAGAGAAAATTATCCAGAACTCCTTCGTGATATTCTCCAGCCGTAAAAGTTTTCCCATTTTTGATATCGTGCGCCATATTGTTGAGTAAAATTGTCGCTAGCTCGTGGCGCAAACCAACGATGATAATTTCGGGATGCAAATAATTTTCAAACAAACCGATGGAATACGAAAACTGAGGGTTATTTTCGTCCCCGAAAATCTGCATAATGTGCAAACCATATTTTTTGATATTTGAGATGGCCCTTTTTTCGGCTTCGTCGGTTGGTTTTCTCATAAATTTCTTTAGTGGCAAATGCTATGATAGATTATGCTGGAAAAAGTCGCAAAAGGCAGACTCGGCAACAGTCGCGGAGGGATGAGGAGTTAATTTTGTCTAAGGATAGATTATCCATCCGTCACGGCAGAAAATTCTGATTAATTTCTGCATGAAAGTTTAAGTAAAAAATATGAATGACAATCTTGAAAATCAACCAATCGCTTGGACACCAACTCCCGAAGTTATTGAACGTGCGCAGCTCACCAAATTTATGTCCCAAGTCGGTGTCAAAACCTGGGACGAACTTTACCGGTTTTCAGTCAATGACGTAGCAAAATATACATCGGAAGTCTTGAAATTTCTCGATCTCACGTTTGATCCGCCCGTGCAGGAACTGCTTGACACTTCCAAAGGTGTTGAATGGTCAAGATGGTGCGTAGGCGGTGGTTTGAACATTTCTGAAATGTGCCTCGATCGCTGGATCGGAACCGAAATTGAAGATAATAAAGCGATAATTTGGGAGGGCGAAGAAGGCGAAGTTCGGGAAATTTCATACAAAGAATTACTTGAACAAGTTAAATATTGCGCCGCCGGTTTGCGGGCCAATGGGTTAAATAAAGGTGATGCAATCGGGATTCATTTGCCGATGATGATTGAAACGGTGGTGGCACTTTTAGCGATTGCGAGAATTGGGGCGATTGCTGTTCCGGTTTTTTCGGGATATGGCGTAGAAGCAATTTCGAGCCGTTTTAATGCAGTTCGGGCCCGAGCAATTATTACCTGCGATGAATTTCCAAGACGCGGAAAGCCGTTTAATGCTTTTGAAATTGCCAAAGAAGCTTGGGAAAATTGTCCGACCATCAAGAAAAAATTTGTGGTCAGTCGTCATAAATGGGGTTCGTTTAATAAATTGATGGAACTCGGTCAAAAGAAAGTCAAAGTTTTTCCTTCAAGAAAAACCTGGGCCAATGACCCGCTGATCATTCTTTACACATCAGGCACGACCGGCAAACCGAAAGGCATTGCCCACGTTCATGGCGGTTTTCCGATCAAAGCGGCTCAAGATATGGCTTTCGGAACGGACGTTAGCCGGGGAACCCGCATCAGTTGGGTCACAGACCTCGGTTGGATGATGGGCCCGTGGCTGATCTACGGCGCGTTAATTAACGGTGCGACAATGGTTTGTTACGACGGCTCGCCGGATTATCCGAACCCCGATAGAATGTGGGAATTTTGTGCGAAACATCAGGTCGAGATTTTGGGTATTTCGCCGACTCTGGTGCGTGGATTGGCGACCAAAGGTGACGATCTTCCGAAAAAACACGATTTGTCCAATTTAAGGGCTTTTGCATCAACGGGCGAGCCCTGGAATCCCGAACCTTGGCGGTGGCTCTTTGAAGTGGTTGGCGATTCCAAATTGCCGATCATCAACTATTCGGGCGGAACGGAAATTTCGGGCGGAATTTTGATGAATAATCCGCTGGTTCCAATCAAACCCTGCGGATTTTCTGCCCCGTGTTTGGGGATAGATGCCGATGTTTTAGATGAAAAAGGTTTTTCACAGGAAAATGGTAAAGTCGGGGAATTGGCCATCCGTCAACCCTGGATCGGAATGGCCCAGGGATTTTGGAATGAACCCGAAAGATATTTAGAAACATATTGGAAACGATTTGAAAATATTTGGGTTCACGGTGATTTCGCGATGAAGGATGTGGATGGGCATTGGTTCATTTTGGGTCGCTCGGACGATACCCTCAAAGTGGCCGGGAAGCGGGTCGGACCGGCAGAGGTGGAAAGCATTTTAGTCGGACACCCGAGCGTCGCCGAAGCCGCTGTCATCGGTGTTCCCGACAAAATCAAAGGAACGGCGATGATTGCCTTTTGTGTTTTGACAGAAGGGAAAGAAAATCTGGAAGCCGAATTAAAAGCCTTGATCGCCAAAGAAATGGGTAAACCTTTGCAGCCGAACCGCATTCATTTTGTCTCGGCTTTGCCAAAAACCCGCAACGCCAAAGTAATGCGCCGCGTCATTCGGGCGGCATATTTAGGCGAAGATGCCGGCGATTTGTCAGCCTTGGAAAACCCAAAAACAGTTGAGGAAATTGGGAGAATTACGAATTCCGAAAGATAAATCACGAATTGTGGGTAATTGGTAATTGGTAATTGGTAATTGGTAATTGGTAATTGGTAATTGGTAATTGGTAATTGGTAATTGGTAATTGGTAATTGGTAATTGGTAATTGGTAATTCGTAATTGATTTATTGTTCCGTCATTTGTTTTTTGGCCTGGACGATATACGAGCGGTAGGTCGAAACTTCGTTACTGTCGGGAAACATTCGGATAAACTCTTCATAGACGGTAATGGCTTCTTTGAATTTTTTCATTTTTTCGTAGGTTACGCCGAGCAGTTCATACAAGACGGGCTCGACTCCGGCCAGTTGCGCCAGTGCGATTTTGAGTTCTTTGGCAGCAAACTCGTAATTAGCTAATTCGTTCTCGAAATCCCCTTCGCTGGCAAAACTTTCGCCTTTTTCCTTATAGAGCAAACCGAGTCCGGTGTGTGCTTCGGGTTGAAATCCGGCTC
>JANOEF010000666.1:0-7573 GCA_031413075.1 Acidobacteriota bacterium
TATTTCACAAGTCAGAGCCACAAAAGTAGAAGATGTCCGGGAAGATAATTTCACGGTTGATACAACCTTTGTCCTATTCTTTTTAGCCATTGAATTTGGGCAAAACCTTGCATCATTTAGTTTAGACACGATATT
This sequence comes from Acidobacteriota bacterium, assembly GCA_031413075.1. Classification (GTDB taxonomy): domain Bacteria; phylum Acidobacteriota; class Blastocatellia; order Pyrinomonadales; family Pyrinomonadaceae; genus JAIBCC01. The sequence continues at coordinate 136 of JANOEF010000666.1, forward strand.
TCTGGCAATTTCGCTGGTTTCTATCGCCGTTTTGCCATATTTTCTACCGATGAACGATCAGCCAAAATTCGGGAATTGGCTGGTTGGGAGAGGCTTAATTGCCGGATTTGCGATTCTGTTGGGGCTGGCCTTCAAACAAAGTTTAGGTGTTATTCTGCCGGAAACATTCCGGTTTTTGCCGATGACTTTGTTGATAGTGGTCGCCCTGGCTAGCTGCTACTTCCAGTTTTACGGGTTTCTCAAACTCAGATTTGTCAAATAGTTTTAAGGCAAACCAAGGCAAAAGGCAAAAGTGTCTGTCAGCAATGGCAGGCACTTTTTATATGTCTAAAAATTTTAAGATCGTGGCAGTTCTGGTTTCAATTCCAAGTTTTATGTATAAAATTTTCAATATATTTTTGCACAGTTCGGTGGCTGATATGGCAAATGGCGGCGTTTTCTTTAGCCGATTTGCCTGGCGCAAGTCGTATTTATGTTTTTTTGATGACAAATTTTTCAGGGTCCTACATTAAATTTTATGAAAATATTGATTTCATAATGGCAATCTATGGCGGGATGAGGTTAAAATTTTGGCAAAGGCGTTTTTTTAAGATAATTATTGGCATCTGATTTTTCAAAATAAGCCAGGCAAATTATACTTTCTTCAAAATGATAACGACCAATCAATCTGACCTTGCCCTGCTTTCCTTCTTAAACTCCGCAACCGAGGGAGAGATGGAAAATGCGCTCGAGATGTTGATGGTCAAGGAAATTAAACCGGTCATCGAAAAAACTCTGCGGTTCAAAATGCACGTTTCTTTGACACCGACTGATTTTAGCCAAACCAATCAGGATGCCCTTGAACTGTTTGGCGAAATCAACGTCTTAATAGTTTCCGAACTCCGCAAATTAAAATCAAATAATGAAAAGACAATCCAAAATTTAAGCAGTTATGTCAGTTCAGTCACGACCAATGTTTATCGGCAATATCTGCGAAAAAAATACCCTTTGCGGCGGCAATTAAAAAACAAACTCCAATACTTGCTCACGCATCACCCGAAATTCGCTCTTTGGGAAGATAAAAAGGGTTGGCTTTGTGGATTAAAGCAAGCGGTTAGTCCTTCTCAACCTCTTGATATAGAAACAGTTAAAACTAAAATCAGATCCTTAGTCCACCAAAATAATTTACAAGATAGCGGACAAACAGTTGAATTGGTCAGAACCTGTTTTGAGGTTGCCGAATCGTCGATCTTTTTGAATGATCTGATTTCGATTGTCGCGGCAATCCAAGGAATAGAAGATCCGAAAGAAATAGGGGGATTTGAAGAAAACCTGAATGTAATCAAATCATTAATAGATTCGGATAATGGATTGGTTCATAAAATAGAACAGCAAGAGGAGTTAAATAAAGTGTGGTCGGGAATTTGTGAAATGCCGGTTCGACACCGATTGGCTCTGCTGCTGAATCTCAAGAGCCGAGACGGTGACGGTGTCATCACTCTGTTTCCGGTGTTGCGAATTGCAACGATCAGACAAATTGCCGCGGCGCTTGAATTTTCGCCCGAAGAGTTTGCAGATATTTGGGCTGAGCTACCCTGGGAAGACATAAAAATTGCGGAATATATGAAGTTAACCAGACAGCAAGTGATAAATTTAAGGCAGTCGGCTCGGATCCGTTTGATTAGAGAAGCGAAGTAATTATTTTTGTAATTTCGAAAAAAAAACAATCTGAGCCGAAAATTTTCATCAATAAATATTAGAGAAATGTTAAAACATCTTTTAATCGAAGACATCAATAAATACCTAAACGGGCAAATGAAGCCGACTGAATTATTGAAGGCCGATGACCATTTAGCCGTCTGCGATGAGTGTTTTCAGCAAATAGCTGATTTGGGAGTGGCACGAAAGGCGGCAGAGTTTGACTTTTTACGATCTTCGCCGGAGGAATCTGAACATCTAAGTTATGAGCAACTTAAAGATTACGTCAATGAAAATCCGGATGATATTGAACGCGAAATGACCGATGTCCATTTGCAGGTCTGCCTGGATTGCAGAAGAGACCTGGACGGTTTGTTTGAGATGCGAAAATTGATTGAGGCCGATCTTGAGAGCGAAACTTTGCCGCCGCCGGTGATTGAAATTTCAAATTCGACCCAAATCTGGAATTTTCTTTTTGGAAAATACCCCTGGCGACGGGGATTTGCCGCCCTCGGGATATTGTTGAGCGTTTCGTTGATTGGACTTTACTGGTTCTTTAATCGGCAAAAGCCCAACGAAATAGTGCTTACGACATCACCGGCTAACATCAATCAGCCGCAAAATAATCAGAATCCAAACAACATTTTGCCGACCAATATCGAGCCGAATAATCAGGCTCAGCAAAATACGAATGCGGAAACTAATTTACCCGGGAATTCACCGGGTCCAAGTCGAACCGAATCAATTCCGCCCCGGTATGAAGAGGAAATGAAGCGGGTTTTGGCCGATGGGAATTTGAATATTCCGGCTGAGATAAAACAACTTAATCAAGCAACTGGTAAGTTGATGAGTGGTGGAACGGCGGACATCCCGTTTGCGCTTTCGAGTCCAATCGGTAAATTCATTCAAACGAACCGACCTCGATTTCGATGGCGTGAGTTGAGCGGAGCGACGGGGTATATCGTTCAAATCTTTGACACAAATTACAATCAAGTGGCGACGAGTCCGGAGCTTTCAGCGAACCATTGGCAGATTGATAAACCACTTGCACCAAACAAAATGTATCTCTGGCAAGTGACGGCCATCAAAGATGGAAAGGAAATAAAGTCTCCGGTTCGTCCGGCTCCCGACGCAAAATTCAAAGTGCTTGATTCGGTCAAGGCAAGGGAACTCGAGCAAGCAAAAAGGCAATCCGGTAATTCGCCTCTTCTGCTTGGCATTTTGTATGCCAAAGCCGGGCTTCTCGAGGAGGCAGCGCGGGAATTTCAACGAGAGATTAACAAAAATCCAAAATCGGAAATCGCCAGAAAGCTTTTGCGGCAAGTTCGATCAAAGCGTTGAGAATTCTGGCGAAGTTGGTGTTTGAACTGTAACGACTCGAGAGGTCGTCTAAAACGGAACTTTACTTTTCAGTATTTATTCGTGCCAGTGCGTTAATTGCGAGCAGTTTGCACTCCCGCCTAAAACCCATCGCCGACTAATACAAACGCTGCCCAATACGAAGGATGTTTAAAGTTTGGGGTTTTTAATAATTTCAAAGAGGCGCGTCGTAATGCTTCCGCTTTTGAAATGCTTCTCCCAGTCAATAATTGCCGATGAAATTCAAGCATCAATTCAGTTGTACTTGACGATTCTACTTTCCACTGACTAGCGACTGTGGTCGGGACGCCAGCAATAAACAATGCCCAGCTCATTCCGATCACCCCTTCGCCGTTACTAATCCTCCCGCGGGCCGTTTCGCAGGCTGAGAGGATGACCAGATCAGCTTTGAGATCAAGGTCTTTCATATCCAAGGCTTCGAGCATCACGTCTTCATCCTGGTTTTTATCATTTTTAGCCAGTACGAGGTGCGAATACATTGGTGAAATATTGTTCAAAATACCGTGTGTGGCAAACTGAACAATTCTAAATTTTGGCGACTCGGCTTTCGCCGTTTCCTCCCGAGCCTCATTGCCAACAAAAACTTTACTGCGGTTCGACCCATACATCCTTCCCAATTCTTTAACCAGTCGTTCCGATTCCGGCAGCGGTTCCAGCTTTTCGCTCATAAAGACCTGTTTGATCCGTTCCGAGGTTGCCTGTCCAACGATCGGATTGCCAAACGCCAGTAATTCGAGATTCGAACCCGGAGTTCGATCCTGAGCCTTTTTTGACATTTCTCTGAGCGCGGTCAGCGACGGAGCATATGAGATCGCCGTTTGTTCGATTAGATATAGATTCTTCTCATTCTTAAGAGATTGAAAGGGCAAATCCCAGAGCGGTCCATCCGGCACGATGATTAGATTAGTTTTGCCGGAAAGTTGGGCTTGAGCAGGTTTGAGTAATAGATCGAAAAGCTCGCGGGATGATTTTTGAAAATCCAGATCACCGGAAGCGATTTTCGCCCGGAAAGCCTCGACCGTCTTGGCAAGCTGTTTTCCTTTGACCTCGATCGGAAACACTTTAAGCAATGCCTTTTTTGAAATGTCCTGAGTGATCACAAAGAGAAAGGTCCGATCGTCTGCCACCACATATTCGGCTATAGCAGTCCGGTTGTCTGGTAAGAGCGAACCCGCCTCTTCAATGGTGATGGGTTTCATCTCACCACGCTGAACTTTTAACTCGGGATGGTCAATAAATAACTGTGATCGAAATGTTTCATATTCAAGTTTTGCATTATTTAATTGATTACTAAAATCCTCAAGCCGCTTCCGATCAGCTTGAGGATTTTGGTTCTCGCGTTCGAAAAGTGTATTTGCCTGAGCGACGTTGGCCGCTAATCTGAGCTCGTTCTGCGTTTCCGCAGGGGTCATTGATTTAGTAACAGTATTACGTCCGCCCATCAGCAATGCCAGTAAAACCCTCGCTTTTGATTTCTCGGCAAAGGCAAACGCCTCATCGGTTTGGCTTTGTGAGACAAGCAAATCTATCATGGCATTATACGGGGCAGACTTATCCTCAAAAAATCGCTGTTGCGCATCCTCGCCACCGAGATTTTTGCGCCGCATGACTTCGATCGAATTGATCGCATCCTCAAAAGCCGCGCGCGCTTGCTCCGGCTGATTGAGTGCCAGATATGCTTTACCGGCCGTGACCCGCGCATCCCACCCGAAATCTTTGATCCCGATTTCGTCAGCTAATCGGGCGGCCTCCTCAGCATTTTTGAGAGCTTCGGGATATTTACGGAGGAGGAGATATGTCTCGCCGATCTTTTTCATAATATATTGATTAAAGCCCTCAACTTTGGATCCCTCAACCAGTTCTAAAGCCTTTAAATAAGACTCCAGAGCGGCCGGATAGTTCCCCTCAACTCTGTAAATATCACCAAAACCTACAAAGGCTCTGGAAAGACCTACTTTATAATTCGCTCCTTCTGAGATCACCCGAAGTTTTTCAAAAGATTCGCGAGCCCCGGCCAAATTATTTAAATTCAGATATGTATTACCGATATTGCCAATCCGGAGACCCAACCCCTCGGCTTCGCGTATCGGATTTGGGTTGGAAATTCGCGTTTCCAGACCCCTTTGATAATAAATAAGTGCCCTCGGGTAATCGCCCAATATTGAATAGGTCGCGCCGACGCTGTTTCGTGCGTTGGAGGCAGCGGCCGCATTGCCTAACTCCTCCGTGAGCTGGAGATAGCGCTGATCATAGAGAAGCGCCAATCCATGATCTCCCAGCCGTAGGTAGATCCCGGCTATGAGGTTCACGCTCTGCGCGATCATTTCTTTATCTTGCTTTTCTTCAGCTAAACGGAGGGCCAAGCGAAGGTTCTTCAAGGCCCGGAGGTAGTCAAAGTCTTTGGAGGCAAGGTTAACCGCCAGGATTGACAAAATGGAAATAAACCCGCGAGCTACCAGATCCCGGTTCTCGGCCAGCAGAGTCTCCCGTTCGGCGTCGGAGTTGGCCGCCAGCACCTCGGTCGCGAAAACTTCAGCTGTGTCGAGATTCCAGAGCAGGAGCCATTTACCGTTTTCCTTGACCAGTTTGTGGGTTAGGTTACATTCCTCTAATCTGGTGCGTCCGCAGGCGATTATCGTTCTTACTTGGCCGCTTTTTTTGTTAGTTCCGACTATTTTAACTGTCACCCTGACGGTTGCCGTTTCACCTCGAACCTTGACGTTGTGGATAATGAATTTCTCAACCTTGGACTTCTCCCATTGAGACCAGGACCTCGTCGCCATTTCCCGATTGGATGAATCATCCGTAGATTTCGGGCTCCAAAGCGAGAGGTAATCCTCCAGGTCCGGTTTCTCCCGATCATAATAGAAACGGGTAGTCAATTCCCGAATGATCGCTTCATCCGTATTTGGCGAGACTGCTACATTCTGGGTCAAGCAAATGTTCGAAAATAGAAAAACTGCAACTAATGTGAAAATCAAATAAATGATGATTTGATGCATAGCTAAACTGTTCATAACTTTTAGAAGTATATTTTGACTGCCAATTGAATCGAGCGCGGACCACCGATCTGATAAACCGGGTTCAAGCCTGCCACGGGTTGACCTGTTCCGCCGTAAGGATTGCTCATGGATTGATTAAGCATCTGATTAGAAACCCCGAAGTATTGATCATCAAACTCGGGATCGCCGAAAAAGAATGTTTCCAGATTACCGAAATTGGGGTGATTAAGAATATTGAAGGCTTCTGCCGTCAGCGTTAGATTCAGTTTCTCTCCCAGCTTGAAACTCCGACGGAGCGAAAGATCCATCTGAAACATCGGAAATCCTCGCAACGAATTCCGCCCGAGCGTTCCCTGCCTGCCGGGCGGGGGAATCGCAAATGCCAGCGGATTAAGCCGTTTCCCGCCTGGATACTGTGAGCCTGTGAGGTAAACCGAAACGTTTGGGATTAAATCCGGGCGGGGACAAGCCGAATTACTTGAATAGAATTCTCTGCAGTCTGTATAGACAAAAGGAATTGGTATCGAGGTTCTGCTAATTATGACCGAAGAAACGGACCAGTTTCCCAAAAGTGCAGCGACCAGTTTGTTTGTTCCAAATCTCGGAATGTCATAGGTGAGAGCACCAGAAAAAGAGTGTCGGACATCGAAATCCGAGTTTCCGCGTTCACTTCTTAATTCAGTCGGATCAACCCCGGCCAGAAACGAAGAATCGTTCGAAGCCGTGTCAATCGAATGTGCCCAGGTATATGATGCCGTTAACTCTAACTGCTTCGAAAACCGCTTTTCAAACTGCACTTGCATCGAATTGTAGTCCGAAGTTCCCGTACTTCTGACCAGATGTAACCGAAAAAAATCCGGATTATCTTCAGGGAAACCCCAGAACCGATCAACGATCAAGTTCCGTCCCGCTGCACCTACATATGAAACTGAGAGCGATTGCCGTGCTCCCAATCCTTGCTGAACGCCGAAACTCCACTGATATGTCCGAGGTGACTTGAGGTCTGGATCGAAGACGAAAATCTCTGTATAGGGAGGGGCAAGACTGAAAGCGGGAGGCGACGATTGTGTCTGATCCAACGGAAGCACCACATTTCGAATCGTTCTGCTTCCACGATAGGGGAAGGTAAAAGGCCTAAATGCAGCGCTGGTATTCCCCATTCCGAGGTCATAATAGACTCCGAAGCCGCCTTTTAGAACCGTTTCACGGCCTGATGCCGGGGAAAGCAGATAGACAATGCCAACGCGCGGGGCAAAGTTTGTGTAACGGGTGTTCCAGAGCGGCGTCCTTTTTAAAGAAATAACTTTCGGTCGTCACTTCGGTTAAGCTTGCGCCAATACGACTGATAAACGCTAGTATCATCCACGGTAAAATGTTAG
>JANOEF010000667.1:0-6749 GCA_031413075.1 Acidobacteriota bacterium
AACCGGCAACAAATCCCTCCTCGCAGTTTTGGGCTGATACTTGCACAGGAGTCAGCACCGCCAGAAAAGCACCCAGAACAACAAAAGTCATAACTGTTTTTAGACAGAGTTTACCTAGATTCGCAGTTAGTTATTCGTTTCTAATACTTGTTTATTTTTCATTATTCTCCTTCGGCTGAAAAATTAGCCTTTAAACATATAAACAGGAAAACACACAAAAACAGATCATCAACAGTCTTTTCGGCACGAAAAAAGCCCCAGGAGAAAATATCTGTTCACGGCTGTCTGGCTCTTAATTGCTGAAACTATCACTATTTGATTTGTTCGTAAGTTCCCTGCATAAAAAGATTGTCCCGGTTCAAATCGTTTTTAGTCGAGTAAAAACTGACAGTCACCTCATTTTCATTCCAGGCCATTTTTATGTAGCGGCAGACAACGCCGTCAAATTTGGGGGCAGCCGTCAAAAAAATAATCGTCTCGCCGTCTCCGTCTGAAATAACCCGAGACGGAGAACTTTGCCCTTTTTTCCAGGTGGTTTTGGCTGAATTTCGATTTTCATACATGGTCATTCTGCCAAAACTCATAATAGAATTGCTGATCGGCTCCCAACGCGTGACCGAATCCTGCGAATTTGCTCTAACATTGAAGTGTCCAAACATCAATGAAAAGCTTAAAATCATTACTATCATTATTATTTGTTTCATAAATTTTTCCTCTCTAAATTGTCCCGGAATCAGTAAAACTGAGTCTTTATAGACATAAACGAGAAAAACACTACAAAAAGGTCATTTCTAAGCAGCAATTCACAATTAACAAGAGACAATGGACAATGAAAAAACAGTCTATCTGATTGGAATATAACTACTTACCTGAGTTTTTTTGAATGTTCATTATCTCTCGTAATTTTTGCTGACCTGCATAATTACATGTACATTGAAGCACCTTCCGGCGCGAAAACGGATTCTCAAACTAACCAGAAGTTCTGCGGCTTATTTTATATTTTTCAGACAGTCCAAGAAAATTCTCCGTGCGGATAGAGCATCATCAAAAGGAATTTGCGCTTTAGACAGTCTCGTTGTCTGGTTCTTATTTCTTAAAAACTCGAACCAGCAGATTCAACCCTAATGCAACAATCGGCGCACCAAACATCGGTGAAAGGTCGCCTAATCCTGCACCAAAGATTTGTGTGCCAAACATCCCCAACGACATTCCGCCGACAAAACCGCCAATTCCACCCAAGATCATACTCAACATTGAGCCAAGTTCGCCTCTTTTATTCTTGAAAAATGTTTCAACCATCAAGCCGATAACTACACCAACAACAACAAAATAAATAAGTATTAGCATTTCATTTTCTCCTTTAGATCCGTTTTTTAATTTATAGTTTTATGCGGGATTTTCCGTTAAAAACTAATCTCTGCCTTTCCGAAATGTTCTTCCCCAATTTTTGAGGTTCAGGCTCCCCCAATTTTCCCGCCCAAAGTGCCCAAATTCGTCCTCACCCCGTTTTTCCGGAGAAAAGCCCGACCCCCTTTGCAGTTCGACTCGTGCCAACAAGAGTGTTATTAACCGGGAAAGCAATATTTGTGGAATGACGACTGATTATGGCTGATTTAAGAAATTTCGCAAAAAAAGTCTTGCTCGCGTAATGTGTCAGTAAAAAGTTACAAGTAAAATCCGTGCTAAAAGAGCAGGCCAGAGAGAGCAACCCTTCCTGACCTCAAATTTGTTGTAAATTGATTGATGAACTTTAAGCTTTTCTCAAACTTAAAAGTGAAAAATACCTGATAAAACCATTAACAGTACTGGAAGGGTTGCGCTACGCGTGCGCTTTCGCTTCACCATTTCCCACTTGTTTTTTGAAATTTTTGTCCCTCGGCTTTTGGGTTCTCCACTTTTATCTTGCCGCCTTTCTCCAAGCCTCTCAAAATTTCGGCAAAGGACAATAGCGTAAAAGAGCTAAAGCGCGACTAACCCCTGATCAGACGAAAGCCCAAGTCGCCGCTAAGATGCGATGAATCGATGTAGTTACGATTCGCGGAATGCAAGAACCCACCGTTGGCGTACCAACCGCCACCGCGATAAACCCGATACGAGCCTTCTGCCGCTCCCGTCGGGTCTGTTACTGTCTCGCTTGAATACTTTCCATACCAATCCTCACACCATTCCGCGACGTTTCCGTGCATATCATATAACCCAAAATCATTCGGCGATTTCTGACCGACCGGATGTGTTTGGCCGTCGGCGTTTATAAAATACCATGCCATCGAATCCAAATCACCTGCGTAATCGCCTGTCGTGCCTGCCCGACACGCATATTCCCATTCCGCTTCCGTCGGCAAACGGTATTTATATTTTGTTTGAAGATTGTTTAATTTGCGAATGAACCCTTGCACATCGTCCCAACTAACTTGGTTAACCGGACAATTCCCACCGCAATTTGAAGTACTACTCGGATTATTCCCCATTACCGCTTTCCACTGCGCCTGCGTAACTTCATACTTGCCCATATAAAAACTGTTGCTGATATTGACGCGATGCACGGGTTTTTGATTGCCATTCTCCGAACCCATCATAAAACTACCGCTCGGAATTTTAACCATTTCAAACTCAGGAGCACGGGCAACAAATTTAGGTTGCGGTTTGGAAACAGTCGTCGTCGGCTTTTTCGTGGTCGGTTTTGGTTTAGAAACTGTTGTCGTTTTCGGTGTTGTTGTTTTCTTCGGTATCGGGTTGCAAGGCTGTTTACCATCCGCACCGCATTGGGCGAAAGCCGTGTTTACGCCGCAAAGCAAAAAAATCACCGCCACGATTGAAACGTGGATACTACTTTTGATCATTTGTTTATCTCCGAGTGAACAGATTTACTGGGACTATACAGCCGATTTTGTGTCAAGTCAATCAAAATTCAAAAGTTACAGTTGCTCGCGAAACACGTGAAAGGACGCGAAAAAAAGAAAAGATTTAATCGCTTTTTGTTTTAATTTCTGAATGGGGATTGTTTTTGCGAGTGCAAGCAACCCTTCCTGACCTGTCATTTTCTTTAAGTTGAAGAATTAACCTTAAGCTTGACTCAAATAAAAGCTAAAAAAGACTTGATAACATAGATTTCAGGTTGGGAAGGGTTGTTCTACGCCCGCTCAAGTTAAGCAAAATTCAACTCAAAAAAAAACTATCCCCATTCAAGAGAAATTGCCTAAACCAATCAATTTACTTCAAAAGACGAATAAAGCCTTCTTGCTCAAAGTGTTTGTCGGTTGTCAAGGCTTCTGAAATTCCATTTTCATTCATCACGATAAAACTTGTCGCATCGCAGAGTGAATAATTCTTGTCAGCCCGTTTTTTCAAAAGCTCGACGGCTTTGCTGTGCAAATCTTCGTCAATCCAAACAATTTCGAGTGTTTCATCAGAAAGAGCAGCTTGGCTAAACTCAATTATTGTTTTTCGGGGAAGCCCACGAATTAAAGCCAAAGCTGTATATTCGGCTAAAACATAGTTTGTAGTTAATCGGAGTCTTGAGTTTTTGTAAAGTTCGATAGCTTGAGCGTTGTTTTTTTCGGCTTTATCGTGGAGGCTGAAAAAACCGGAAGTATCTATCAACATTATGATTTACTCCTTTCGTAATCCTCTAAATAGGCTCTTGCTAAGTCCGCATCAATTTTATCGTTGTCGGCGGAATTAGTATCACCGCTATTAAACATCCCAAAGTGTTTTCTGATGCCGCTACCTTTTTTTTGAGTCTTTTTTTCCTCTTTTTTTCTAATAAGTTCTTTAAGAATTAAATTTGCCAATCGTAATTTTTCAGGTTCTGAAAGCGGCTGAATTGAAGTAGCGTAAATTTCCTGGATAGTCTGCATAGATTCCACCTCGTTTTCAGATTATATCACGATGATAAAAAATCGCCCAAAAACAAAAAGGGAACATTGAATCAATCAGAACTTGTGCAAAATCTACGCTCAATGACGACTTGGGTTGTTTGGAAGTAAAAGAAATTCTTGCCCGCGAAAGGACGCGAAAAGACGCGAAAAAAAGAGAAAAGAGTTAATCGCTTTTTGTTTTACCATAGTTCAGACATTTTTTTTGAATTTGAAATTTTGTTTCGCCGGGAGCGCAGGCTGCGCTCCCAGACAACCACATTTTTTTCGGCATTTAAATTTCAAAGACCATCAGCAGAACCTTCCAACTCATTACTTTTGTAAGTCGGAAACTGTCCGAACTATTGGTTTCAATTTCAGCCTCTTTCACCGTCAGAATCACTTTTCGCATCCTGTCGGTAAACCTCCAACCCGCCAACCACAAAGTTTTGTCATCAACTCAAAGGATGGACTTTTATTTTTCCAGTCAAATCTTTAATAAAATTTCTTTACAACGGGCTAAAGCTAGTTATACGAAAATCGTTGCCAGTGACTTGATTCTGTCCAGGAGGACATTCAACGATTTATATTCGTCACTTTCAGCGACGGAATTTTTGCTTTATCAAACGTCGGGATACTCCCGACGCTATTATATTAGTCACCTTCGGCGACAAACACAGAAATTTTACTACTTTGAATAAGCCCTAATTTTCCCCGCGAATCTGCGCGATTCTACGCTAATTTTAACCAATTATTTTTTGCAGTTTTTTTTCCAAAGTTTTTTATTCGCGTTCATTCGCGTCCATTCGCGGGCAAATTATTATTGAACATAATCTCTATCGAAAGATCTTTGCCGGATCAACCGTCGGTAATGGTAAATTGAGCCGCTTAATCTGTGCGGCAGTCTCTGAATCAACATTTAATCCCCATTTTTTGAAAAACGGAACTAAATTATTTTTGGTTATCAAACACATTGCATAGATAAACTTATTTGATTTGTCCTGATCTGTTTCGTTTTCATCATAAACAAAAGATGTTTTTCTGAAATATTGATGCAATTTTTTGATCGAATCCCAACCGTAAACGCTCTTTAGTTGATGAAACATCACCAGTTTTGAAAATAGTTCGTTGTAATCAACTTCGTTTTCTGTAAGATAATCTTTATTCGGATTCGCCAAATATTTTCGCGCTTTATCAAAAGTTTTTTCTCTTTCGCCGCCTTCAATGGTGTTTAGGCGCGTGGGTAAGCCGAATTTTTCCTGCACATAGAGCGAAAACAGATTGACGCTGATTTCACCGATCGAACCCCACGTCCACGAATCCTGTTGATGAGTATGTCCGGTTTCGTGCCAAATTCCCCATTCACGATCTAGTTTTTCGGTCAAATCGGTGTAATTGTCGCGTTTCATCCCGATAAAATAATTTGAAGCATACATATAATACGACTCGGCTTCTTTCGGAGTTGAATAAAGGTCGATCAGATAATGGATTCGATTATTTGTCCGCATATTTTCGGGGGCGCTGTTATCGAATCCGGCCAGTTCGTCTTCCCAATCAACTACTTGATGAATAGTCTGAAAAGATGCCTGAAGATTTCGGATAGGTCTTTTCAAATAATCTCTGTAAGGAATGGTAATCAGTGCCTTGTCCGAAACTAATTGGACAAACGGGGCATCGGTCATGATCTTCAGATCGTTTTGCCAATTGGCAAGATTTGATCTGTTTAATTTATACAACGGAAAGGCTTTGCCGCCGATCACATTGACGTTGACGGTAGTTGGGTTGGTGTCATAGCCCTGGCGTTTGACAAAAATAAAAGATAGGATTCCGTCTTGAATCGCCGTCACGGTATTTGCACCGTTTCTGAGTTTAGTTTCCTGAGTTTTGTTGCGGTTGCCCCACATCGGTTTGAAACCGATCATCGAAGACAGATTGTAATTTTGATTGAGATTACTGACATTGAGCGCAATTTTCTCCCCTTTGCGGACATACAGCCCCGACGGCTGATAATCACACAAGATCATCCGATGAGTGCGACTGGCTTCAATCTGACCGTCAGTCATTGATTTCAAAACATACTGTTTCTGGTAGTTATTAAAGGTTTGGGCGTTTATCGCCAAACAAAATAGATAAATCAAGAATGATGCAAATGTTATTGTTTTCATATTTAACTCGGCGGCTAGTTTCTGGTCAGCCTCTAAATAACTAAACGATGAAACGAGGCAGAACGGGTCATCGAATTTACCTTTTTTTACACGAAATTAGCAGATGAGCAAGGCTTCTTTACCAGAAAGTTTCCATACCAGGTTAACGGACAAAATAAATTTCGACAAAAGGCGAATAGAGGGTCTGAACAAGGGCATCCAACACCGATCATCAGAAACGCTTCCTCACGGTCGCGTTTTTGCCTTCAATCCAAAATCCAAAATCCCCAATCTAAAATCATCAAGGGTGCGTCATATCAACCGGCACCACCCATTCATCAAATTGCTCCGCCGTCAAAAGCCCAAGTTCAATCGCCGTTTCTTTCAAATTCTGTCCTTTTTTGTGAGCAGTTTTAGCAATTTTCGCGGCGTTGTCGTAGCCGATATGTTGATTCAAAGCCGTCACCAGCATCAGCGAATCGTTCAAATATTGGTCAATTTGCGGACGGTTCAATTCGATTCCCGAAAGGCAGAATTCGACAAAACCTTTGCAAGCATCGTTCAATAATCTAACCGAATGCAAAAAATTATGAATCATCACAGGCTTGAAAACATTGAGTTCAAAATTCCCTTGCGAACCGGCAAAGCCAATCGCCGCATCATTTCCCATCACTTGGGCGGCAACCATCGTGATCGCTTCGGACTGGGTCGGATTAACTTTACCCGGCATAATCGAACTGCCCGGCTCGTT
>JANOEF010000668.1:0-10008 GCA_031413075.1 Acidobacteriota bacterium
TCAAGCGTCAGCGCCAGACGATAAATCGCGGCATTATCAACCGTCACATCTTTCGTGGCGGTTTTTCCTTTGAGCGAAGCGGTGACTCGGTAAATAGCGTTAGCTTCAGAAAAACGAAAGGTGAATTCACCGCTTTGGGTCGAATATTTTGAGCCGAGTCTTTTGATTGAACCGTCGCTCAAAACCCTGGCGATCTCGACTTTTGCCCCGAAGATGCTGCGCCCGTCCTGATCAAAAACGCTTCCCTTGATCATCACCAGCGTGCCTTCATCAATGTCCAGAACTAAACGGCTGCCCAAATCCCGGATCTTATTTTTTCCGACCTCGACATTGTTCACCGTGCCGGAACTGAAACCGCTTTTATAAAAGTTAAAACTGTATTTACCGGTCTTGAGTCCGTCAAGCACAAATTCGCCGTTTTTGTTGGTGACCGTAGATTTTACGTCCTTTTCGTCCTGACGGGCAGTGACTTTGACCTCGGCCAGTGTATTTCCTTGCGGAGTGCGAACCTTGCCTTTGACACCGCCGATGTCCTGTCCGACAACTGAAAAACCAACTACTGTGATAACCCCGAACAAAAGGGCGAATTTTCCTAACAACTTCATAATTTTAAGCATTTGCTGAATCGGTTTTCAGACTTTCCCTAAATTCCCTGACGACATCTGTGATGATGTTATCAAGGCTTCGGGTTGGCTGATAGCCGATCAAACGCTTGGCTTTTTCCAGATTCGGCACCCGCCGCTGCATATCTTCGAAGCCCGCCCCGTAAGCAACCTCGTAGGGAATATAGTCTATTTTGCTGCGGCTTCCGGTGGCGGCAATAATTCTTTCGGCCAGTTCGAGAATGGTCACTTCTTCGTGATTGCCAATATTCATCACCTGGCCGTAACACTCCGGAGTCTCAATCGCTTTGACTAAGCCTTCGACCACATCTAAAACGTGACCGAAACAGCGAGCCTGATTACCGTCGCCGTGAATCGGAATCGGTTGATTTTGCAGGGCGGCTTTAATGAAATTGGGCACGACCATTCCGTATTGTCCCGTTTGGCGCGGACCGACCGTGTTGAAAAGGCGGATCACTACCGCCGGCAGACGGGTTTCTTTCCAGTGTGCCAAGGCGAGGAATTCGTCCAATTCTTTGGCACAGGCATAGGCCCAGCGATGTTTGCTGGTCGAACCTTTCAAGATGTCGTTATCTTCGGTGAAAGGAACTTCCGTGCTCTTGCCGTAAACTTCCGAAGTCGAAGGGATCAAGACTCGTTTGCGATAGCGCGAGCAGAATTTAAGAACCACGTCCGTGCCGTGAAAAATCGTTTCGATGGTTTTGACGGGTTGCTCCATGATCAGCTTGACTCCGACGGCACTCGCCATATGAAAAACCTGATCGGTTTCGCGAATTAGGCGTTCCATCAAACCTTCATTGAGAATCGTTCCAATGATCAACTGAAACCGTTCCTGGCCTTCGAGGTGGGCCACATTTGAATAACGTCCGGTCGAAAGGTCGTCAATGACCGTAATTTCGTGTCCCTGACTATGAAGTTTGTCGGCTAAATGGCTTCCGACAAAGCCCGCGCCGCCGGTGATTAATGTTTTCATAAATAATTTTTTACTGCTAAATTTTATTGCTTCTTCCAGTCTCCTATTTTTTAATACTTTCCGCAAAATACGCAACCGTCTTTTTCAAACCTTCCGCGAGCGGAATGGTCGGCGACCAGGCTAATAGTTTGTGTGCCCTTTCAATATTCGGCTTGCGTTGTTTGGGATCGTCCTGCGGCAACGGGAGATGCGTGATCTTGATGTCCCGCCCGACCGCTTTGGCAACCTCGGCGGCTAGTTCGTTCATCGTAAATTCACCCGGATTACCGATATTGACCGGCAAATGGATGTCTTCGGTTTCGGTATTCATCAAACGAATAAAACCCTCGACCAGATCATCTACATAGCAGAACGATCGGGTTTGTTGACCATCGCCGTAAATCGTCAGATCTTCGCCCCGCAGGGCCTGAACGATAAAATTTGAGACGACCCGGCCATCGTCCGCCCGCATTTTTGGCCCGTAAGTGTTGAAAATTCTAACAATTCGCGTGTCAACCCCGTTTTGCCGGTGGTAATCCATAAAGAGCGTTTCGGCAACACGCTTGCCCTCATCGTAGCAACTACGCAAACCAATACAGTTGACATTACCAAAATAATCCTCGGTTTGCGGATGAACCATCGGGTCGCCATAAACTTCTGAGGTCGAAGCCTGAAAAATTCTGGCTTTGACCCGTTTAGCCAATCCGAGCATATTAATGGCGCCCATCACACTGGTTTTGACGGTTTTGACCGGATTATATTGATAATGAACCGGCGACGCCGGACAGGCGAGGTTATAAATTTGGTCAACTTCGAGAAAAATAGGTTCGGTAATGTCGTGTCGAATCAGTTCAAATAGTTTGTTATCAAGCAGATGCAGGATATTTTCTTTTCTGCCGGTAAAAAAATTGTCGAGGCAAATTACTTCATTGCCTTCGTTTAAGAGTCTTTCGCAAAGATGCGAGCCGATGAAGCCGGCCCCGCCGGTAATTAAAATTCTCATATGGTAAGTGATAATTAATAATTTTCTTATCTATTATCTATTATCAATTATCAATTATCAATTCTTTAAGTGTTTTTCAAATAAATTCAAAATCCGTTGGTATTCATCAGTCCAACTGCTCGGACGGGCAAAAGCGTGATTTTCGGCCGGATAGAGCATTGCTTCAAAATATTGAGTCTTTTCCAGACGCATCAGTTTTTCGATCATCTGGACCGAATCCTGGACGTGAACATTGTCATCCACCATCCCATGTAAAATTAAGAGCGGTTTTTGCAATTTATCGGCATAGGTAATTGATGATGAGCGTTGGTAGGCTTCGGGGTTTTTGTCGGGAAACCCAAGTCGCTGAGCGGTATAGACAGGCGATGAGGCATAATAATTTTTCCAATCAAAAACGGGACGCAGGGCGGCGGCGGCGGCGATTTTATCGGGCGCTCTGAGTACTAACATCCCCGCCATAAATCCGCCGTAACTTCCGCCGTAAACCCCAACTTTGTTGGCATCAACCGCATAATTTTTGACCATAAAATCAATCGCGTCCAGATGGTCTTCGTAATCTTTGCCGCCCAAAAAGTCATAAACATCGGTGCGCCAGGCCTGACCGTAACCGGCGGAACCGCGAAAATCAATGTCCAAAACTAGATAACCTTTTTGGGTCAAAATATGATGGAACATAAATTCACGAAAATAATTGTTCCAGCCGTTGATGGTATTTTGCAGATAGCCCGCCCCGTGAACAAAAACCACCATCGGATATTTTTTAGTTTTATCAAAACCGTTCGGCAGATAATATTTAGATTTGATTTGTTTGCCGTCACGACTCGGAATATCAATAAATTTCGGTTCAGCCCAGGCGATTTTTTTGAAACTTTCGGGCGTTGAATTGGTTATTTTTTCTTCCACATTCAATCCGCGACATTCGGGGCAAACTCTTTGCAGATAGAGTTCGGTCGGCTGATTCCACTTTGAGCCTTTGAACAGTAAATAAGTATAATCATTTGAATTAACTAACTGAGCATCGGTTTTCATACCATTTTCGCCGGAGGGAACTTCTAATTTTCTTCCTGATTGAGTATGGATGGTAAAAAACTCTCGCTCGGCCGTATTTTTCTCGGTCGAAGCAAAGACGATCTCTTCCCGTTTCTCACGCCAGTTAGCAAAATTAATTTCAAAATTTCCTTTAGTTAATTGTTTAATCGTCACCTTTTCGGTGAACCCCGCATCGGTCAGATTCTCCTGACGAACTTCACCGGTCGGGTTCGGCGTTGATTTATCCCGTTCCAGCGTGGCTAAATACAAATGGTTAAACCCGTCCCGTTCCGAAGCAAAAAGAATCTGTGAATTATCTGTCGGATGCGGTTCGATGATGCTCGACAACGGTGCGATCCATTTTTCGTCGGTTTCTTCGGTCACTAAAATAGTTTTTTCGGCTTTGCTGCCGGCGTTGTGAGTGTAAAAAAGTTGCCGGCGTTTAGTGTCTTTGTCGTTGCGGTCAAGGATTAAACTTTTATTGTCAGCCGCCCATTTGACGACCCGGAAAAAACTTGTGCCATCGGATTTTGGCAATTTGATTTCAAACGGATTATCGCGGCTCCCATCGGTCGGCGTGGCAAACACTCTTTGTTCAGACCAACCGCGTCGAAAGGTTGGCGCCGAAGTAAATTCGTCCAAATAATTCGGGACAACCAACGCCCGCTGACGCGAACTGTCTGATACCGTATAAGCCACCATTTTCCCGTCTTTGCTCGGCGTGACGTTGCCGACCGAAATAAAGGCCGTCGGATTGGCTTCGCGCGAAAGCTGGATTAACGAAAATTGCTCGGTATCAATCGCAAAAATATTACCGCTTTGCAGGAAAATAATCCGTTTGTGGTCCAACCACCGGGCGAAAAATTCGGGCGATTGGGTTTTGGTGAGGCGTTTGGGTCTTTCATTTGTTTGAATATTCAATACATATAAGTCGCCGTTTTGCACAAATAAAAGTCTGTTTGAATCAGGCGACCATTCAAAACTATTCAGTTGATTTTCCCGGGCTTTGGCAAAATCATCGCGGACGGTGAGACCGTAATTTAATTTACTTTCGGATGGTGTCGGCTGATTCGGATTCAATAAATCTCGGGGACTCAATAGTTTAGTTGCGCCTCTCGCTTGGGTCCAGAGATACAGCTCTTTTGGCTCTTGGCCCTCCGCATTCCACAAAAAGATGATTTTTTGTCCGTCGGGCGAAAGACGTTCTCCATCGGGGCGCATTCCGGCGATCGAAGGCTCACGCATAATCTCAGATACGGTCAGTGTTTGAGAAATGACTGACTGGCACAAGATAAAAGTAAAAAGGCAAAAAAGCGAAAGTTTTTTGAACATAAAATTTGATTATTTTCTTGAAACAGATGGTCGAATCACTTTTACATTATTTCTACTTTTGGCAAATTAGCAAGACGGAGTCACCAAATTAACCGGTTCTTTTTCTTTTTCATTATTAGTTGTTAAAATGTTTGGAGGAGGAAGTTAAAACAAAATGTCACTCGTCATGTATGTCAAACCCGGCTGTCCGTATTGTCAGCAGGCCCGGGAATATTTTCGGGAACAGAGTATCGAATTTACCGAATATGACGCTCAGAATGATAGGCAGCGGCAGGATGAGATGCTTGAATTTTCAGGCGGAGATCTGGTTGTGCCGTGTTTGGTCGAAAACGGAGAATATCTTCAATCGGGTTGGGGGAGTCCACGTCGCGGCTGAACAATTATCCCTGATTAGTCGGCAGTTTGCCGAAGCGAAATTTTAGATTTACGATTTGCGATTTGCGATTTTTAGACTAAACTAATACTGTATTTTCAATCACATAAAACTGTTGGATAAAGTTTCAACTGAGACCAATAGCAGATCGCACATCTAAAATCGCAAATTTTATATGATTGGCACGACGATTCACCAATACAAAATTTTGGAAAAACTGGGCTCAGGCGGTCAAGGTACTGTTTACAAAGCCCAAGACACTAAACTTGACCGGACCGTTGTCATTAAGGTCCTGCCGCCTGAATTAACTGCTAAAACAGCTAACTTTAGACGCTTTGAACGCGAAGCCCAACTTTGTTCCCAACTTGATCACAACAATGTTTGCACCATTTTTGACTTTAACGAAGCCAATGGTGTTTTTTATATTGCGATGCAATATGTCGAAGGTAAAAATGTTCGGCAACTGGTTAACGGTCGTCCGCTCGAGTTAAAAAGCGCCTTGAGCATTATCATACAGGTTTGCGATGCTCTTGCTTACACACATGCCCGCAACATCATTCATCGTGACATCAAAGCGGGAAATATCATGGTCACCAAAGAGGGACAGGTCAAGGTTTTAGACTTTGGGCTCGCTAAACTACTCGAAGATGAACATGTCCATACCGGCGACCGAAACGAAATTACCGAGCTCGGAATCCCTTACGGAACAGCCACCTATGCCGCCCCGGAGCAGGCCAAGGGGGAACGGGCCGATAATCGTTCCGATATTTTTTCGACCGGTGTTCTGCTGTATGAAATGCTGACCGGAATCTGGGCTTTTCAGGGAAAAACGGTGATTGATGTTCGTCATCAGGTTCTTTACGGGACACCGAAACCGCTGGCGGCCATGCGTCCGGAACCGCTCCCAGCTCGTTTACAGGAAATAATTGACAGAGCCCTCGCCAAAGAGCCGCGTCAACGGTATCAAAAGATCGCGGAGATGCGGGATGATTTACGCGCTGTTTTACAGGACATTTCCGGCGTTCCGATGTTCCAGAGTGATAATATTGTTCCCCGCCATTTGTCTGCCGAAAACCCGGTCAAAAAGGCCTGGAATTGGATTCGCGGTAAAAAAGGTTCAGAAAGTTCATCCAGCCGTGGTTCTTCGATTTCAAACTCTCCGCAGAATATCTCGATGGATTCCACTTCGATTACGGCTACCGGAGCGGAGAAAAAGAGTATTGCGATTTTGCCGTTTAACAATTTGGCACGCGATTCCACGTCAGCTTTTTACGAATTTGCTTTGGCGGATGCGGTCATTACCGAATTGGCTCAGCTTCGCTCTTTGATTGTCCGTCCGAGCTCAGTCATTGCTAAATACCAAGGCAGTGAAATTGACCCGCGCGCCGCCGGCGAAGAATTACGGGTCAACGCGGTTTTATCCGCCGGTTTTTTGCGGTCAGGCGATAAAATGCGGGTCACGGCCCAACTTTTGGATGTTAATTCGGGTGATATTTTGTGGAGCGACCGGGTTGATGCGGAAAGCGGCGATATTTTGGCGCTTCAGGATATGATCGCCGAACGAATTTTGGAAGGCTTGCGGCTTGAATTATCAGAAAAAGATCAGGAAAAACTTAACCGTCGAGCCACCGAAAATCCCGAAGCCTACGAAGAATTCTTGCGTGGACGCGACAATTTCGGGCGTTTTATTTTTCGTACCGTTTCGATGGAAGATTGCGAAGCCGCCATTGCTAATTTCAAAAAGGCGATTGAACTTGACCCGCATTTTGCTCTGGCCTACAGCGGACTCGGAGCCTGTTACGCCAATCGTTTGTTTAAGGGGATGGGAACTTCGGAGGATTACACTTACGCCGAAGCCGCTTTTAGCAAAGCATTTAAATATGATGAAAACGTGGTCGAAGCCCGCGTTTTGATGATTCTGATTTATCTCTCACGGGGCGAAAAGAAAAAGGCGCGAGCCGAGATCAAGAGTTTACAGCATCAATTTCCCAACGATGCTCCGCTTTATTTCGTCAAAGGGACAATGCACCGGCTTGATGGCGAATACGATGCTTCGCTTAAGGCCTGGGAGAGACTGTCTCGCTTTGACCCGTTGGCCAAGGTTGTTTCCAGTTATAATCGTTCACGCATCTTTATCTATCTCGGCGAAGGCGAAAAAGCGCTCCACGAGCTTGACGAAGGAGCAAAGGTCGAGCCGAACCATCCGCTCATCCGAATTTTCCGTTCCTTTGCGCTTTTTTATCTGGATCGGGTTGATGAAGCCATCGAAATCATCAGCGATGTCTTAAATAAAAATCCGAAGATGGACGGAATCCGTCCGGTTTATGCCATTTTTTTGGCGTCTCAGGGGCGTCGCGAAGAAGCCTATGCGCAGATTACCGATGAAACCAAAGCCCTCTCGAAAGCCGATCATGATATGGCCTATTGGTTGGCTCAGGCTTACGCCTTACTCGGCGAAAAAGATGAGGCTTTCAAATGGATGGAAAAAGCCATCAAGCTCGGTAATGAAAATCGCCCGTGGTTTGAAAAAGATAAATGTATCGCCTCGTTGCGCGATGACCCTCGTTTTGCCGAATTAATGAAGAGAATCGAACTCAATGCTTAAAAATTAAAGTGGAAAGGCGAAAAAGTTTGTCGGCAGTTTGATAAACAGTATCATCTGAAAAACTTCCGAAAATTTTAATTTAACTTTCCTCCTAAAATCTCAGCCCCTAAAAAAAGTCGTCCTGTCTGCATCCAATCCATTTCATACTCCGAATAGTTGAACATCACAGCCAGAAGTAATTTTAGCTGGATAATAACTCAAGGAGAAAAAAATGTTCAAGAGACTAACTATATCGTTTTTAATGTTCGCTATTACCGCCGTGCCGATGTTGGCATCGAGTCACAGCGAAGCCCCCCTGATTTCCCGTGACCGTTTCGCGGACAATACCGATACCTATGCTTTTCGCAGTATCGAACCCGGACGCGAAGGTTTTGTCACCCTGATAGCCAACTATATTCCGTTTCAACAACCATCCGGCGGTCCGCATTTCTTCCGTTTCGATGATACCGTCCGTTATGAGATCAAGATTGATAACACCGGCGACGGCGTCGAAGACATTACCTATCAAATTGAATTTGAAACTCAAACCGTCAATGGCGACACCATTTTAGGACAAGGTGCGGTTAATGAAGATGTGGTCATCAAATCTTTGGATGACAAAGATTACAACACTCCGCAAACCTATTGGGTGCGAAAAATTGATTATACAAAAGGCACCGCCGGAGTTTTGGTCGCGAACGGTTTGAAAACCCCGCCCGCCAATATCGGACCGAAAGTTACCCCGAATTATGAAGAAAATCTGGGTAGCAAAGCGGTTTATAATCTGAAAGGCGGCGGACGGGTTTTTGCCGGACAACGAGACGAAGGTTTTTTTGTTGATGTGGGCGGTGTCTTTGACGGCTTAAATCTGAAATCGCTTGGAATTACCGGCGGGTACGATTACACCAAAGGTTTTAATGTCAGCACCATCGCCCTCGAAGTTCCGATTAAAGAATTGACCAAATCTGGTAAAACACCGAAAAATCCTACTGAGAGCGATGCCGTCATCGGCATTTGGGCAACTGCCAGCCGTCAGGCGACTACCGTCATTAACGCAGACGGTTCACGCCGGCGTGAAGGCGAATATCGCCAGATTTCGCGGCTCGGTAATCCGCTCGTGAATGAAGTTGTGATTCCTTTGAAACTGAAAGATGCTTTCAATTCGCTGTCGCCGAAAGATGATGCAGTCGCCGCGCCAGCGGTGCTTGATCCGCAGCTTCCAAAATTGATGAAAGCAGTTTTCGGCATCAGTATTCCGACTGCTCCGCGTAACGACCTAGTTTCAATTTTTGCAACCGGGATTCCGGTTAATCCGATCACCGGACCGAATTACACCACCTTTTTGTCTGACGGTAAACCGCACGAATATCTACGCTTAAACGTCGCGATTCCGATTACTCCGTTTGATAAAATCAATCGGCTCGGACTGTTGGGCGGTGACGTGGCAGGTTTTCCGAATGGTCGTCGCGTCCAGGACGATGTGGTTGACATCGCGCTTCGGGCAGTTGCGGGCGGAACGCCATTTACCCCCGAAACCAACATTGCTCCGAATAATCAATTGGGCGACGGTGTCAGCGAAAACGACGTTCCGTTCTTAAATCGTTTTCCGTATCTGGCTCCGCCGCAAGCCGGAAACACTCCCAAATAAATCAACCTGAAATCTTCCTTATATTTATCGGGTAAGGCTACGGTCTTACCCGATTTTTATTCAATACTGAGCGGCACGATTATTGCGAACAAGAAAACAAAGACTGGTTTAAGATTTTCTGCCCGCGCTATTCGCGAAGATGCGCGAAAATTTTCTCTTTTGTGAGGGAGGGGTAATCAAATAATTTACGTTCGCCAAAATGCGGGGAAGCGAGCAGGCGATCGATGTATGCTGTTTTCCAGGCTGTCAGAGTTCCGTTTGCGAGCGCGTCATCGGCTTCCGCCAGTTGGCTCAATTCTGGAGGCAATCCCACTAATGCAAACGACAGGCGTCGGACGAGAACACCGGGTGACGCGGCTGGGGACAGTGTCAGATTCTTTGCGGCCAGCCGAGCTTTGACAAAATGATCGATCGATGGGGTTACACGGGCGTGCTCAGCCTTGGCCACGGCGTGTTCTTCGCCA
>JANOEF010000669.1:0-2078 GCA_031413075.1 Acidobacteriota bacterium
AATCAAGAAAAGTTTGCAAATAGCTGATTAACTTGGGTTTTGGGGTTTTCTTCATTGTCCATTGTCCATGGTTAATTGTGCATTGGTGCTTACTTTTTGTTTATCTGATCCGCCAGCACGGCCAGTAAAATCACGACGCCAAGAGCAATTTTTTGCAAATATGGGTCAATTCCGGCCAGATTCAGACCGTTATTTAAAACGCCGATAAAGATTGCTCCGAAAAGAGTTGAGATGACGCTGCCTTTGCCTCCCATCAACGAAGTTCCGCCGACCACGACTGCCGCAATGACGTCCAATTCATATTGCATTCCGGCATTAGCGAGTCCCGCTCCAAGGCGCGACGCGAGAATCACGCCGCCCAATCCGACCAGAAATCCATTGATGACATAAACCCAGGTCGTGACCGATTTGACGTTGATTCCTGCCAAAAATGACGCCTCCGAGTTTCCGCCGATTGCGTAAACATAACGCCCAAAACGAGTTTGCGTCAGAATAAACCAGCCGATCGCAAAAACAATGAGCATTGTAATCACCGGAACCGGAAGCCCGAAAATCTTCTCACGACCGAGAAAAGCAAAACCAACGGGCAAATCGCTGACCGAAGTCGAACCCGAATATTTGTCGGCAATAATAAAGGACAGTCCGCGGGCAATAGTCAGAATTGCGAGCGTGACGACAAATGGTGGGACTTTGAACCGCGAAACGGTGATTCCCGTGAACAGTCCGCTGACGGCTCCGATTAGCATCGCGGCGAAGATCCCGATCAAAATTCCAGCTTCGCCGAAACTTTTAGCACAGATCGCCGCCACTATCCCTGCCACCGCCAGCACCGAACCGATTGACAAATCAATTCCGCCGGTGAGAATCACAAAGGTCATCCCAACCGCCAGAATCCCCGTAATCGCAATGCTCAATGCCACATTGACCAGATTCTCAACCGACAAAAACTGCGGCGAAAGCATTGAAAAAACAATGACTTGCACGACGATTGCGATCAGGATGATGTATTTGTTTAATTGTTTCACTTGTTTTTTGCGAAACGGAGAAAGTGAGACGCAGAGACACGGAGATTCTTTCTCACCGCGTCGCCGTGTCACCTCATCACCGCGTCTCTATTTATCCACAATTTTGACCGGAATTGCGACAATTGCCTCGACCTTTTCGCCTTTTAAATGTTTGGCAATCGTTTCAACTGTTTTGGAGCCAATCAGTTTCGGGTCTTGAGCGACATCGGCTTTGAGCATTGTTCCGGCTTGAATTTTGCTGACTGCTTCTGGCGTTGCATCATAGCCGACGATGATTAAATCTTTTTTGCCACGGGTTTCGGCCGAAGCCAGGGCGCCGAGAGCAGAATCGTCATTGATGGCAAAAATCGCTTTCAGATTCGGATTGCCCTGGAACATATCGTCCGCCGCTTTGGTGGCCCGGTCACGCACGCCGCCGCCGTTGAGCGTGGCGACAACCTTGATATTCGGGTGTTTCGCCATTTCGTCCTTGAAACCCTTTTCGCGGTCAATCGTGCTTTGCACTTCGGGTTGACCGATGATGCCGACTTCGCCGCCGTCTTTCAACAGGTTGGCGATATATTCCGCCGCCATTTTTCCGCCCAAAACATTATCCGAAGCAACGTGCGAAACAACTTTGCCGCCGCTAGCCGAAATATCAGCCGTAAATACCGGAATATTCGCCGCGTTGGCTTTTTCAATCGCGGGAGCAATTCCTTTGGTATCGGCCGGGCAAACGACAATCGCCGAAACTTTTTGAACGATAAAGTTTTCGATTTGCGATTGCTGTTTCGCCAAATCCATATCACCCGATTGAACGATAAGTTCGTAGCCGTTCTTTTCGGCTTCGGCTTTCAAACCGGCTTCCAGATCTTTGTAAAATTGATGCTCGCGGGTTAAAAGCGTGACGCCGATTTTCTTTTTCTCGGTTGCAGTGGTGGTAGTCGAATTGGTCGAATTCGATGTCGTTTGCTGATTGCAGGCAACGGCGAAAAGCGTTGTTAAAGTTAGTAAAATAAGTATTTTAAGTTTCATAATTTTGTTATCTGCAGTCTAATTGAAAATCAATTTCTG
>JANOEF010000670.1:0-2978 GCA_031413075.1 Acidobacteriota bacterium
GCCGAGCAGCTCGGCGCTTACGCTGGCATTACCCCCATGCCTTTCCAATCCGGAACGAGCGGGCACCGAGCGAACGCATCTCCAAAATGGGAAACATTCATTTGCGAAAAGCCGGCTATCAAGCCGCCGTCAG
This sequence comes from Acidobacteriota bacterium, assembly GCA_031413075.1. GTDB lineage: Bacteria > Acidobacteriota > Blastocatellia > Pyrinomonadales > Pyrinomonadaceae > JAIBCC01. Next base: position 134 of record JANOEF010000670.1, read on the forward strand.
CGCCATCCGCGCCAAAGGCGTGTTTCAAGGTTTTTATCAGCGATTGATTGCCCGAGGGAAAAAAAGAAAGTCGCCCTCATTGCCGTCGCCCGTAAAATCCTCAAAATCGCCTTCACTATTTTTAAAAAAGAGTAGATTTTGATCCGTTTTACCTCGCTAAAGCATAAGTTTAAGGCTTTGCGCAAAATTAATTTTCTAAATTTTGATTGAGTTTTGAGGCGCAATTGCATAATTCCAATCGCCATGAAAAGTGTTTTTTTGTAAATTGAGATTGGCAAATTCTTCATCACTGATAACTTTCCCTGTCACATAAATATTTTCATCCAACCGGGCTTGAATTTTAAGTCCTTTTTCTGTTTTTGTATGCCCAATGAGCTGCACCACAACCTCATGGCTGACGAGTGGCTCGCCCCGCCAATTTGCGGAAATGTGAGGAACATGCGATGTTCGATTTTATTCCATTTGCGGGTTCCGGGCGGAAAGTGACAGACATGAATCACTTTGTTGAGTTCATTGGCTAATTTTTGCAGCGCCACTTTCCACAGTCGAACCCGATAGCCATTGCTGCCGCCGCAATCCGCCGTAATCAGAATTTTGTTAGCTGTGGCATAATCCGCCTGCCCCATTTTATCCCACCCGCTGCGAATCGCCTGAACCGCAAATTCAGCCGTGTCAGCGCTGATGCCAACACTCACCCAACCCTGATTTTTACCCAGATCATAAACGCCATATGGCGCGGCTTTGCCCAAGACCGGATCTGGAAAATCATGGACATTAACCTCTGTCGGATGGCCTTTCGGTCGGTATGTCTGTCCGCTATTTTTGAAATTGCCAATCAGCGCCTTCTTCTTTGTATCAACGGATAACACCGGACAGCGGGCATTTAAAAAAGCCTGGGTCTGGTCGTTAATATGTTCAAATTGCCCATTGCGATCCGGGTGGGATGACCCTTCACGCGTCTTGCGATTCCTCTGAAGGCTATAACCCAAATTCGCTAAATAGGCCCCGACCGTATTCGGAGCAGCCTCATGCCCATATGTTTCTTTCAACGCCGCCGACAACGCATAGCAGCTCTTGCACGTCCAGCGAAGGGGGGATTCGGGATCGCCACGCGTGACCGGATCAACCAATGATTCCAAATCGGCCAGAAGGGTCGGCGATTTCACCGCCTTTTTCTTGCGCCCGCCACCCGGACGACGAACCCGCGTCGTTTCTAAAAGCGCAGCTTGAGAGAGGTCGGCCAGACCTCTTTGAATCGTTTTATAGGCGAGACCCGTGGCCAAATTAACAATGGTTTGACCCCCCCAGCCGATGCTTTTGACCTCGGTAGCCGCCCATATGCGTTGGGCGCGCTCGTTCAAAAACGGACACAGCGGCTCATACTTTTGCCGAATGGTCTTGATTAAGTTTTCTTTTGTGTTCGTAGTCATAATCCCATTATAGCATATCGTACCTATTTTGGGAAGTTATTTTTGCGTGAATCCTAAGAGTGCGCGGTTGAATTAGAAGCAGATTTTTTTTTCGTCGTTTATGAAAGTTATAGAGTTAGGACTTACGCAAGGTGTAACTTACGTTCAAGATTTGGGTATAATCCGGGTACTTTAACTTGAAAGGAGGCACGCCATGTCACGCAAAATTTTAGCTTATATTGCCAATATTTGTTAGTGACGCCGGTTAACTACATATGCACGAACTTGGCGGATCATACGGCGGACGTTAGCCATGATCGGGTGACCCGCTATCTGGCGTCGGCCGCCTTGCGCCCGCGGGATTTGTGGGATCAGGTGAAACGGCGGATTCATTTTTCGGGCTACGGCTATATTTTATTTGACGATCGCGTTTTGCCGAAGATTTATTCGCGGGAGATCGTCGGCGTGCGGCGTCAATATTGCGGCTCGGCGCACGGCGTCATTCGCGGGATCGGAACGGTCAACTGCGTTTATTACGACCCGATTCGAGACGAATTTTGGCTGATCGAGATCGCATTTTCGATCCGGAGCGCGACGGCAAAACGAAGATAGATCACGTCTTAGAGATGCTCATCAGCCTGCGCCACCGCCGCGTTTTATTCTCTACCGTGTTGATGGATTCATGGTACGCCACCGTCAATATCATGAAGGCGATTATGGCCTTAGACAAGACGTTTTATTGCCCGATCAAAGCCAATCGCAAAATAGACGATTCCGGCGGGCAAACGCCCTACCGCCGCGCCGACGCGTTAAGTTGGACGCCCGCCGAAGAAAAAACGGGTAAAACGGTGAAACTGTGGAAATTCTCGCAAGATACGCGCCTGAAATTATTCCGAGTAGCCTCGCTTCCGATCGCACGGATTATCTCGTTACCAACGATTTAACTCAACAAAATACTCCGCTCGCCGCCGCTCACAGCGTATCCGTTGGAAAATTGAGGAATTTCATCGCGAATCGAGTCAAGCACCGGAATTGGTAAATGTCAATGTCGTCGCAATCGCGCCCAACGGAACCATATCGCCGCCGCTCATTTCGTTTGGGTGTTTCTCAAGCAAAAGGCCTATCAACTTAAAAAGACGGTCTACAAACTCAAACAAGGGCGCCTCGATACGTTCTTGCGACAGCAACTCAATAATCCAACCATCTTGTTTCAGTTTGCGTAAGTCCTATTCAAGTCTTTTTGACGATTTCCCAAATATTCTATTTCTTTACTGAAAACTCAGGAAAACTCTCTAACCTAAACATTTATAAATAGTTACGTTTAAGCGATTGTGGATGACCCGTTCAAGTTCGTCCGTTAGCGACGGCGAGCATCTGTTGAAAAGTTTCATCATCGATTTGATGATTTTGGCGGAAGGCATGGACGCTTTCGTAAG
>JANOEF010000671.1:0-1585 GCA_031413075.1 Acidobacteriota bacterium
AAACGAAAGCGAGGTCGAATCTCCGCCCTTGCCCCGCTCAATCAGCCAACCGCCAAATACCAAATATTTTGAAAATTCAAAATTGGAACTAAAGGGTAACTTGGCTAAATATTACAAGGGATTCAAACTTTTCTATCCTAATGATTGGGCCCAAAATCCGAGCGAAACAAATTTTATTGATATTTCTAAAAAAGCTGAAAGCGGAACCCCAATTGAACAATTTTTAGTCAGTTATTACGACAGCAAAGGTACTTTTAATGAAGATCAGTCGAATTTTCCCAAATTAGTTGAAGACTCAAATAAAAAATTGTCAAAATTGATAACCAACTATCGTTTTATTTCGGAGGGCGAAAAAACTATCAATCAGGGCTGGCGGGGTTATGAAATGAAGTTCGAGGGAAGCGGCGAAACCCAAAAAGGTGAAAAAATCATGATTTGGGGGAGGCGCTTGTTCATTCCGGCTGCCCGCCGCGGAGCAAACAGCGGTTTTGTTATCACCATGCTCGCCACATCTCTTTCAGATTCGGTCAAAAGTGCCAATGATGTCGGTCTCAAAGGAAATTTGGGAACCGTTTTAGAAACTTTTGAACCTTCAACCCTGGATTAGAAATTTGTCAGCACCAAGGCCAATTAACGATGGACGATGGGCGACGATGAAAACCCCAAAACCAAAGTTACGCAACCTTTAGCTGACCTGCTTAATTTATTAAAACCGGCAATTTTTAATCGTTTTGAGTTTCTGTTGGTGCTCGCCATCGGTTAAATATTTGTCGTCACCGACCTCCTCAGCAAACAATCAGCACAACACGTTTGTTTTGCTGATTGTTTTTTTTTCATAATTGAACCGGATCAGATTTAATTCTCCAAAAAAAACAAAAAAAACTCGCCATTTCCTTTTTCTCATCAAAAATTCTATCTGATCAAAACTTACGGGAAAATTTTACCTTTCAAATTGTCACAACGATAGCTTTCAGCCTAAAATAGACGGACGCGGAGAAAATAATGACAGAGACTAAAAACCTTTGGGGCGGACGTTTTACCGAAAGTGCCGATAAGACTTTTGCCGAATTTAATAATTCTTTCAAATTTGATCGAAAACTGTTTGAGGCGGATGTGCGAGCCAGTATTGCGCATTGTGAAGGACTTTTTCAAGCCGGTATTTTGCTGCGTTCTGAATCCGAACGAATCAAAAACGGACTCTGGACGATTCTCAAACGGGCAGATTTTGACAAAAATTACTTTGACAGTTCACCTGCCGAAGATGTCCATTCATTTATTGAAGCGAGGCTGGTTCAATTAGTTGGCGAGACCGGTAAGAAACTTCACACAGGCCGCAGCCGAAATGACCAGGTGGCGACCGCTTTTCGGCTTTGGCTCCGGGAACAAATTGTTGAGATTCAACAAATTACCCGCGAAATGCAAAAATCTTTGGTAGAGGCGGCCGAGCGGCAAAAGGAGGCAGTTTTGCCCGGTTATACCCATCTCCAACGGGCGCAACCAATTCTCTGGGGGCATTGGTGTTTGGCCTATTTTGAGATGCTGAGCCGTGACCGGGAGCGTTTAGACGAGGTTTGGCGACGGGTCA
>JANOEF010000672.1:0-5343 GCA_031413075.1 Acidobacteriota bacterium
CCATGAAGAAGAAGCAGCAGAAGGTCCAGGCGTTCCTGGAGGCCCTGAAAGTGGGCGACAAGATCGTGACCACCGGCGGGCTTTACGGCTCCATCGCGAAGATCGCCGAACAGGTTCTATAAAGAATAATTTTTGTCCAACGAGCGATAGCCGATGGCTTCGCCGATGTGATTTGGCTGAATGGACTCGCTTCCTGCTAAATCGGCAATGGTCCGTGAGACTTTTAAAATCCGGTCATGAGCGCGGGCGGACAACCCTTGCCGCGCCATCGCTTTTTCCAAAAGATTTTCGCTGATCGGATCGAGTTCGCAATATTTGCGGATTTGGCTGGACGACATAGCCGAGTTTGAAAAAACGCCTTCACCCTCAAAACGGTTTAATTGAATTTGACGGGCTCGGGCGACCCGCTCACGGATAATGGTTGAATTTTCACCGGTTGGGACATTTTTTCCGCGCAGTTCCTTAAATTCGACGGCCGGCACATCAACGTGGATATCAATTCGATCGAGGAGCGGACCCGAGATTTTACTGATATAACGCTGGATTTGCATCCCCGAACATTTGCATTCGCGGTTTGAGCCGAAATAGCCGCACGGACATGGATTCATCGAAGCGACCAGCGTGAACAGCGCCGGAAAGGTCAAGCTCATGGCGGCCCGACTGATCGTCACTTGTTTGTCTTCGAGCGGTTGACGCAGAACCTCTAAAACCGAACGGTCAAACTCTGGCAGTTCGTCCAAAAATAAAACGCCGTGATGCGAAAGCGAAACTTCGCCGGGCCGGGGAATCGAACCGCCGCCGATGAGACCTGCTTCGCTGATGGTATGATGCGGACTGCGAAAAGGTCTTTCGAGCACTAATCCGGCTTTTCCGGTCAATCCGGCAATCGAATGAACCTTGGTAATTTCGAGGGCTTCTTCAAACTGGAGCGGAGGCAAAATAGTTGGCAAACGCTTGGCCAGCATAGTTTTGCCTGATCCGGGCGATCCGATCATCAGCACATTATGGCTTCCGGCACTCGCTACTTCGAGCGCCCGTTTGGCGGTTTGTTGACCGCGAACTTCGTTAAAATCCACTCGGTACTGATTGTCTGACAACTCCGCTGACGAGCCTTCGATTTTGGCCGGTTTGATCTTTGTGATTCGTCCGGTGGGTAAATCCCGGATCAGTTCCGCCGCGTCGCGTAACGATTTGACCGGAAAGACGTTGATTTCTTTGACCACCGCCGCTTCCAAGGTGTTTTCTTCGGGCAAAAGCAGATTTTTGAGACCGCTTTCGCGAGCCTTGAGCGCAATCGAAAGTGCTCCGCGCACCGGACGAATCCGTCCGTCGAGCGAAAGTTCACCGATGCTCATGGTGTCTGCTGATTCGACCAGATTGCCCAAATCTCCGTTTGCCCCCAAAATCCCGAGCGCGATCGGCAGATCAAAACTTGCACCTTCTTTTCGGACATCGGCCGGGGCCAGATTAATGGTTGTTTTGTGAAACGGAAAGAAAAATGAACTATTGGTGATGGCGGCCCGGATTCGTTCGCGGGATTCGCGGACAGCCAAATCCGGCAGGCCAACGATGATCACCGGCGGAACGGTATCGGCTTCACCTCGGACGGGAGTTAGATTGACTTCGATTTCGACCAGTTCGGCATCAACGCCGTAAACAGCGGCTGAGAGCATTTTGAAAAGCATAAGGTAAATTTCCAGAGGATTGAAATTAATAAAGCTTACGCAGACTATCTTAAAACTAAAAATAAAAAATGCCAAGTTCTTTGGGCAAACCTGGCATTTTAGTTGATTAAAAGGAACCGGGCGAGATTAATATTTAATCTGCCTTCCGGCTGACAATGGAGCATTAATGTCATTGATACCGTTTAAGTTAGCAATTTCAGCAGGCGCGCGGCCGAGCCGTCCCGCAATTTTTAAGATAGTATCTCCGGCTTTGGTGGTGACAAATTGAACCCTGGCTTTCGACGCCGCGGGGGTTGAATTTGTCGGACGATTATACGAAGTGTTTTTGACCCCGTTCCCTTGGACCACCGCTTTGTTTCCGACTATTTGAACCTGCTCCACCGCGACCCCTTGACGATTGGCGATATTTTGCACTGTTTCGCCCTTCATCACCGTGGCGACGGTGGCATTTCGTCCGGCACTCGGCATCTTTCTCATAACGGCTGCGACGGCATCACCACGTCCCTGCGGGACACGCACGTTATATGGCTCGGGCGGAGTCGTGTTTGAACGAAATTCGGGGTTCAAATAGCGAATGTATTCAACGCTCGTATCCGACAATTGGGCGATTGTAACCAAACTGGTCGAAGACGGGACCCGAAGAATTTCATATTGCAGAGCCGGCGCCGGTCTGACGTGACCAAATCCGTAACCGGTCGGATTGTTGGCAATCAAAATCGTGGCTAAAATATTCGGCACATAGTTACGGGTTTCTCGGGGTAAATATGGATAGGCTGCCCAAAAATCTGAAACTCCGGCTTTCCGAATAGCCTTGTCAACATTGCCCTCGCCGCAGTTATAAGCGGCCATTCCAAGCTCCCAGTTACCGCCGTAACGATTGGCTAAAAACTTCAGATATTGAGCCGAAGCCCGGGTTGCTTTTTCAAAACTGTTTCTTTCGTCAACATAACCATTCTGACGCAGACCGTAACGTGAACCGGTGCCCGGAATAAATTGCCAGAGTCCGGAAGCCGCTGCCCAACTATGGGCTTTCGGCAACCAGGCACTTTCAACCTGACCGAGCCAGGCGATATTTTCCGGTAATCCCTCTTCGCGAAAGATTCGGCGCGCCAGTCGCATAAACATTCCGCTTCGATACAAACCAACTTCCATGGTTTTGCGTCCGCGTCCCTGATAATAGCCCAGATATTGCTGAACCATCGGATGCATCCGGAACGAAAATCCTAATGACCCGCTTTTGACGGCATAGGTGATTTTCTCATAAACTTCCCTGCCTTCTGGCGTTTCAACTTTGGCTACTTCTTCTTGGGTCAGTTCAGGCGGAGGTTCAGCCAGCGCATCCCCTTGATAATTAAATTCAATTTTGGTAAAGCCGGATTGTTGATAACCGGCATTTTCAATACTGGCCACCGAATTAATCAGAGTTGTTTCGGGTGAAGCGGTCGCGGTGGGATTGGTTCTTGGTATCGGTTGGGAAAATCTGCCCACATTTTCAGCCAGTTGGTTATCAATATTCCAACTACAAGTGACGGCTAAATCTTTGATTTGAGGTTTTTGGGCGGATGGAAATTCAATCCGAAAAATTGTTTCAATCAATTGGTTGTAACAACTGCTCAGTTTGCCATTGTTTTTAACATTGACATTCGACATCAGAAAAACTTCGATGGATTTGTCAAATTGGTCACGGGCCATTGAGCGCCGACTGTCGTTTAAGAGCAATAAGCCTTGCTTAAAATAGATGCCGGCATCGGCGGTGATTTGATTAACTTTGGCTTCTCCGGCGTTATCGGGTTGGATATTTCGGGCGCCGGACGATTGAGTGGAAATCTGCCCCAAAGCAAATGAAACACTTAAAATTGTAAAAATTGCGGTTAAACTTAAACCCTTCAAAAGGTTAGTCTTCATCAGTTCGTCTATACTCCTTAAAAGTCTTGTCAGTCGCAAAAATAAAACATTACAACTCACAACGGGTTAGGGCGAATCGCTGACACGACCCTTGAACAATTACCAATTCCCTAAAAAAATAACGGTGATTGCTGTCTGAAAGTTTCATTTTCACCATTGATTTAATAACGATGATAGTGAAACTTAGCTTTAAATTTACCATCTGGTAAAAATACTGTCAAACCCGACCGGTGCCTTACAAGCCAATATTTATCGGCATTATATAAGCATTTTGTTGTTTTCATAAGCAATGCTTATGCTTTATTTTTAGCCGAAATTGCTTTAGTTTTATCAACTGTCGGCTCATTTTCCAACAAGGTCGCCTGAAAAACCTGACGGACGTTCTCTACAAATATAAATGTCAAATCGTCCAGAACTTCCTGAGGTAAATCTTCTAAATCTCGTTTATTTGGCTCCGGCACGATCACCGTCTTAATTTTGGCACGCCGTGCGGCTAAAACCTTTTCTTTGAGTCCCCCGATCGGGAGGACGTTACCTCGTAAAGTGATTTCGCCGGTCATCGCAATATCTTTGCGAACGGCCCGTTGCGAAAGCACTGAAACCAGAGCGACCGCCATCGTAATTCCGGCACTCGGGCCGTCTTTCGGAATCGCGCCTTCCGGGATGTGAATATGAATATCGTATTTTTCAAAATCATCTTCGTTGATGCCGAGTTCGACCGCTCGCGATTTGGCAAAAGAGAAGGCGGCTTTGGCCGACTCCTGCATCACCTCGCCAAGTTGTCCGGTCAGCACCAGATTGCCTTTACCGCGCAAACGAAGGGCTTCGATAAACAAAATGTCGCCGCCGACAGCTGTCCAGGCGAGTCCGGTGACGACCCCGATTTGATCTTTTTTGAGAGCTTCTTCGGGGAAAATTTTCGGTGCCCGCAAATAATCGGCCAGATTATCCCGGGTAATTTTGACCGGTTTGAAATCGCTCTCACCTTCGGCTTTCTTGCGTGCTACCTTTCGACAAAGCTTGCCGATTTCGCGTTCCAGCTGGCGCAAACCGGCTTCGTGTGTATATTGTCCGATAATGGCTAACATCGCTTTTTTGTCTATGCCGATGTCAGCTTTGACGATGCCGTTTTCCTCAATTTGCTTCGGCACCAGATGCCGTTTTGAGATTTCGTATTTTTCCTCTTCGGTGTAGCCCGAAAGGGAAATGATCTCCATCCGGTCTCGTAAGGCGGGTTGGATCGTGTCGAGAATATTGGCGGTCGTCATAAACATGACATTCGATAGATCAAACGTCACGCCGAGATAATTGTCGCGAAAAGCGAAATTTTGTTCAGGGTCGAGGACTTCGAGCAAGGCCGACGAAGGGTCGCCGCGAAAATCTGCCCCGACCTTATCAATTTCGTCCAGAATCATCAGCGGATTATTGGTACCGGCCTGCTGTATTCCCTGTAAAATTCTGCCCGGCATGGCCCCCACATAGGTTCGGCGATGTCCGCGAATTTCGGCTTCATCGTGCAATCCGCCGAGACTCAAACGGATAAATTTTCGGCCGAGGGCTCGCGCAATTGAGCGTCCGAGCGAAGTTTTTCCAACTCCCGGAGGTCCGACTAAACACAGAATCGAACCTTTCGGTTTTTCTTTTAATTTACGGACGGCGAGAGCTTCGATGATGCGTTCTTTGACTCGTTCCAGTCCGTAATGATCTTCATCCAAAATGCGCTGAGCTTTTTTTAAATCCAAATTATCTTTGG
>JANOEF010000673.1:0-4393 GCA_031413075.1 Acidobacteriota bacterium
CTTGGAGGCGGTGGCGACTGGTTTGCCGCGGCGGTGAGCAAGGGTAAAAAGTAGGCCTTATGTAAATCACACCCAAATTGTCTCGAATCAATTAAAGGGTAATACTGAAGGAAGAGAATACTTTTACGCATACAATGGATGAGGTGCAGTTACTGGTTTTAACCCGCGCGCCTGATCTGTGGCGGGTTCCTTCGTTAATTAGTTACACCGTGATCGTGATGCTGATTTTAGGAGTTTTGCTCAAATCCATCCGGCTCAAAGACCGCGCAACATTATTCGTCCTAACTTTAGCTTTGACGGTCATTGTGGTTTTCAATCAGCAAGTCCTGACCGGACGCGAGCTTCAACCAATTCACTACCAGGTTTTTATCGGAAATTATGTGGCCGGGCTGGCTCTCGTCCTGATGCTCGGAATTTTGTTCAAATCACTCGCTCAATCAAAGGGCAGACAAATTTCTTTTGCTATTCTAGCCGTTATCGCAGCGGTTTGGGGAATAGTCGAGTGTCACTATACAGTTCGGGTTTTAGACGAGGCTAATTTGATCAGAGACGAAGGAATGCCGGTCGGAAAGCGTTTGACGGAACTATCGGTCAATGATCTTCCTTCGCCTCAGAGTCAAAGGGCAGTAACTCTGGCTCTGAGTTTGATTCAGGCAGATGAACTACCGACCATTGCCCCGCAAGCCGTTCTGTGGGCGCGGCATCAGCACGTTTTTGCGGGTGTCACCTGGCAGGAAAACAAAGAGCGTTACTATCAATACCTTTATTATAATGATTTGGATGAAGAATGGCTCGAAAATGCCATCAAAGAAGGTGATTTCGTCCCCATGATCGCGCTTTTCGGTTGGGGCCGGCACACTTCTCGGTTGAGCAGTCAGGCAACCGGCTTGTCCAATGCCGAAATCGAAGCAGAAGCCCGGAGCTACGGACAATACCGCCAAAACTTCAGTTTCAAAGAAGCCTCGCATCCGACCGTTTCTTATCTGGTGTTTCCGGCTGATTGGGACCCGGCGCTTGAGAATTTCAAAAAATGGTATGAACTCGGCCAGGCGGAAACTCATGGAAAATATGTAATTTATCCAACCAAACTCCGGAAAAACCCATAAAAAAAGACCGTCTGAAATTTAGACGGTCAATTAAACTGCTTATAATATTGCTATAAAAAAAACTTAGGCGGCCAGAAGGTCGTTTGATGTCTCTGCATAAACTCTTCTGCCATTCAAAGCATCGTCAATAATTTCTCTGACGGCTGAAGCATCAGGATTAACATCCATCCGCGCACAGGCCTTCAGATGTCGGATTATTCCTTCTGATGCAATCTCCAAAGTTACGCCGCCTAATTTTGAAAAACGACGCGCCTGGATATGGTCAATTTGCAAGATTCTATCTTGCAAGGTCATTGGTTTAGCTGCTGCCACTGTATAGTCCCCCTACTTTATGATAAAAACTGTTACTCTCGTCTTGAATAACAGCGATGTAAAAACTTTCAAAAAATCAATTCATTTCCCGAAGTGCTTTAGTTGAGCTAAAGCCAAAAATAGTTGCCCCCAAAGTCTTCGGTAAATTTTAATATTAACAAGTCAAAGCAAAACTGTAACAAATTTTTAACCATTTGTCACTACTTTTTTTTCGCTTGTAACTTTTTTCTCAAGGTCGGCGAAAAATAAAAAAAGACCGCGATAGAACTACGGTCTCAGGAAAACTTACGTTAGGAAATTCTTAGCCGATAGAATCTTTCATTGATTTACCAACCCGGAATTTAACAGTTGTTTTGGCAGGAATCTTAATGGTGGCACCGGTTGCAGGGTTACGTCCTTCACGTGCCTTGCGGGTTGCTTTGACCAATTTGCCAAACCCCGGAAGAGTGAATTCTCCGTTCTGTTTGACTTCGCTGGCGGCGAGTCCTGCTAAAGCATTGAAAAATTCTTTTGCTTCGGTTTTTTTGATTCCGGTTTTATCTGCCAGGTGGCTGATGATTTCAGTTTGTGTCATACGCGACATAGTATTAAATTTTACCTCCAAAAGTTTTTGAGAAAATAGACTTAATTATCAATAAAACATTATTCGCTAAAAAGCAAATGTGAACAAGGGGGCGAATTTGTTTTCAATCTGACGGGATTGATCGGGGCGGCAAGATTCGAACTTGCGACCTCTCGGTCCCAAACCGAGCGCTCTACCAAGCTGAGCCACGCCCCGAATTGTTTCATTGAAGAAACTGCTAACAAGTGGCGAATTTTACAAGCGAAAAAGGCGAAGGTCAAGTTAAGGCGTGATAAAAACACGAAAAAACTCAATAATTTTATTAACGGCCAGTGCCCGATGACTGATTTTTGACTTGATTTCGTCCGAAAGTTGCCCAAAACTCTCGGAAAATCCTTCGGGAATAAAAATTGGATCGTAGCCAAATCCGTGGTTTCCTTCTGCTCGCCAGGCAATTTTACCTCGGCACAGACCTTCTGCCAGATGCAGAATTTTACCGTTTTTATCGGCCACGGCCATTGAGCAAACAAATCCGGCTACCCGCGCCGAATCAGGCGTTTGGCCTAGCGCATTTAACAATTTAACAATTTTTTGATCGTTTGTCGCGTCTGCTCCGGCATATCTGGCGGAAAAAAGGCCGGGGGCTCCGCCAAGCGCCTCGACCATCAGCCCCGAATCATCAGCCAAAGCCACAAAACCTGTTTTTTCAGCATAATAGCGGGCTTTCAGAATAGCATTATCAGCAAAAGTGTGGCCTGTTTCGGCGGGCTCAATGACGTTTTCAAATTCGTCTGCACTTCGTAAAGTGATGGGTAAATCGGCTAAAAGTTGTTTAAACTCCTTAATTTTACCGACATTTTTGGTGGCGATGAGTAGTTCTAAATTCATTTCAGTTTATTCCTCGAGCAACTTTATTTTACACCAACTCATTATTTTTCTTGCAATTAGAAGACGGTTCGGGGTATAAATTTAAAAGCGGACTTTTCCGCCACGCCGTCGTTTTAACCTGTGAAATTAGACGTAAGAGGTTCCTATCTTGGACGCAATCGTATCCTCTGATACAACAATCAATTTAACTAATTTAGTTCAGCCGAATACTGAACCAAATGGAAGAGTTTTACCGACTACGCCGGTCATTTCGACTGCTGACGTAGCGATGCGACTCGGAGTGTGGCTCTCGGGTCTGTATAGTTTTTTGCAAATCCGCAACTATTCATTTGGCGATAATAACCGGGCCAAAGCCTCAGTCCGCGACTGGACTAAAGAATTTCATCTGACTCACACCGCTCTTTTACTTTGTTCAAAACTTACACTCCACTTGCTGAAGTTGCTTTCAGATCAAAGGGAAGAAGTTTCGCGAGATAAAGCTACGGTTATTCAGAACGAGGCGCCGTTCACCTTTGAAGAAATTTCCGAACTGGCAGATGTCCTGAAACATTCGATTTTACTTAACGAAGCGCTGTTGCGGTCTGAGCCTTTAAAATTCGGCGAATGGATTGCGTGGGCAAATGTTCTGAACGACAAATTAAAACAGGTCGAGTCAATTCAAAAGATCATTTTTTCAGCGGAAAAAGAAGGCGAGAAATTTTTGCCGGCCGAAATGAAAAAGATCTTAGAAAACAAGCCTATTCCTTTTGCGGTCGAAGCCGATCTCCGAATTATTCTGCCGCGGATCGCCAAGATTTTGAAATGGCTGGATGTTATTGACGAGATGCGCCAAAAGGACGAGCCGCTGAAAACCACACTTTTACTTTTCGCCCGGATCTATGAGCAAACCCAAGAGATGATGAGCTATATCAGCAATCGTCTGTTGCGCTTTCCCAATGAAAGTGACCCGATTTTTGAAGCATTGGATGCCACCGTTTACGCCGCTTCGATCGAATCACGTAAAGTCTATAATTTTGAACTCGGCGGATTAACTGAAATTCGTCAAACTCCGCGTATTTTTGCCAAGGTTGAAACCTGCTACGCGCTCCTCAATGATTCATTTCAGCAAACTTTGGTCAATTTCGCCCAACTCATCGAACCGAACGTTGAACCGACCAAGATCTTTCCGAATTTTCAGACTAAATTCGAACAGTCTCTGGCACTACGCAGAAATTTGTGGAACCTCCAGCAGACCGTTCAGCGAGCCGAGCAAGAAGCAGATCAGTATCCGACCGAAACTCTGCACGAAAAGCTCAGTGATTTTCTCAAGGAAAACCTAAAATATCTGTTCTACAAGGATTGCGAAACGGTTGAAAGATTCGCCGAAGAAGTTCTGCGGACAACTAATAAAAAAGACCTTGTCCCGATTCTGCATCGGTTTGGCGCATATCTCGAAACTCTGCTGGGCCAGGTAAATATGCGAACCATGCTTGCTAGTCATCCGTTTGATTATCCAAAGCAATAGTGGCAGGGGCAGGGGCAGGGG
>JANOEF010000674.1:0-1642 GCA_031413075.1 Acidobacteriota bacterium
ATCAAAAAATTTAGGGGTGTCCGACCAATCTTTAGTTTGTCGCTGTCCTTAAATTTAACTCAAGCCCGACAGCAAACTAAAGATTGGCTGGACTTTGGTTTCAAATTTTAGTGGAGTAACTTATTTTAGCCCTTTTACTAATCTTTGAATAATTGTTAATGGTTAATTATAAATTGTTAATTGAAGAAAAGAAGCAATTCATTTTCCTTGAATACAAAAATTAAAACTTTACATTTTGCGTATATTCTCATAACATACAATTTAGGATGAAATCAATGCTCGAAAATCTTGAAGGCTTTGAATGGGATGAAGGAAATTCAAATAAAAATTGGCATCTTCACAACGTAACTGATGGCGAATGTGAAGATGTCTTTTTCAATTTGCCTTTGATTATTGCTTCCGATAAAAAACATTCTGATAGTGAGGACAGATTTTTTGCACTTGGGCGAACGGAATCGAATCGTTGGTTATTTTTGGCATTTACCGTGCGAAATAAATTGGTTCGAGTAATTTCCACCCGCGAAATGACGAAAAGTGAGCGTAGAAAATACTATGAAAAAATTAAAAGAGATACCGAAGTTTGAAAACGAAGAACAGGAACGTGAGTTTTGGAAATCCGAAAATTCAACTGAATTTATTGATTGGGAAAAAGCCGAATCGGTAGTTTTGCCTAATCTAAAACCGACCACAACCACGATTTCATTGCGGATGTCTGAATCAATGCTCAACAAAATCAGGCTTGTTGCAAACAAACGCGATGTTCCATATCAATCTTTAATAAAAATCTTCTTAAAAGAGCGACTTGATGAAGAATTAAAATTGTCAAAAGTCTGACACAATTAAAATGACAAACAGAAAAATAAATCTTGACGTAATTGATGAAGATTCGGCTTCACAGGCGATTGAGTTTGTCAGCAAAATTGCCGATGAAAATGATATTGACTGGGCTTTAGTCGGTGGTTTGGCAATGAATTTTTACGGCAGCGACAGATTGACGAAAGATATTGATATGATTTCCAATCAACGCTTACCGATTCCGAAAGAAAAGATTGTCGGGCAATTAAAACAAGGCGGCGAACGCTTTCAAGCTGAAACTGATAAAAAAGTTGTGTCAATTGATTGGATTATTCGCAATGACGAATTCAAGGAATTATTCCAAGATGCTTTAGCAGAAGCTGTTAAAATTGATGATGTCCCGATTCTAACTCCTGAATGGTTGGTTATTTTGAAATTCATTGCCGGACGTTTCAAAGACCAAGAAGATGCCGTTTTTTTGTTGAGCCGTAAAGAATTAGTTAATCGAAATCTAATCAAACAACATATCGTTAGAGTCGTCGGAGCAACTGCTTGGGGTTTGGCAAAACACGGTTTTCAGCGTTGGTATGATATTGCCGATGGTAAAAGCCGCGACGAAGAACGCGATGAGAAAGACGGTTATATTGATTCGTAAAATACCGCTGACAGTTTGGGGCGAAATTTTGATAATCGTTAGTAATTGTTAATGGTTAATTATTAATTGTTAATGCTCTAAAATCGCAATTCATCATTAACAATTAACCATTGAAAATTAGCAATTAGATTTCGGTTTTACGAAATGATGAAATAATTTTTTTGATGATCGTTACCGCACCGACCGCGATCA
>JANOEF010000675.1:0-6504 GCA_031413075.1 Acidobacteriota bacterium
CGTCTGATTCTGTCATTACCGCCCGGACACTTTCCAGCGGGTTTCGGCGCTCACGATCACGCAAAATTTGGCGTTCGTCAACCTGGTTTGGATAACCGACGTGCAAGCGCAACATAAAACGGTCTAGCTGAGATTCCGGAAGCGGGTAAGTTCCATGATGTTCGGACGGGTTTTGAGTAGCGACGACCATAAACGGCATCGGCAGCTGACGAGTGACACCCTCATTGGTCACTTGTCCTTCGGCCATGGCCTCTAACAGGGCGGATTGAGTTTTTGGTGTGGCCCGGTTAATTTCGTCCGCCAAAACAATATTTGCAAAAATGGGGCCGGCTTTCCATTCAAACACACCGCTCCGCTGGTTATACATCGAAAGCCCGATAACATCTGAAGGCAAAAGGTCCGATGTAAATTGAATCCGTTGAAAAGATAAATCCAAGGCCCGGGCTAAAGCGTTGGAAAGTGTAGTTTTACCAATGCCTGGAACGTCCTCGATGAGGAGGTGACCGCGGGCGATCATCGTTACTAACGCGAGTTTAACGGTTTCGGATTTGCCCTTAATGACCTGTTCAATGGCGGCTTGCAGATTTTTAATTTTCTCCGCCGGGTTAAAGGTTAAAGGGACGACGGTTTGTGATTCGCTGACTATCCAATCTCTCATTTTTTTGTATGTGGTCAAACGCCTTTTTTATTTTACAAGATTTAAACGAAAATCTGCACTAAATTTTTTTGCTTCCTTTTTTTTAGATGTCATTTTGAAGGAAAAGTTCCCTCGGCTATCAAAATTAGAGATTATGTTCAATAAGAAATTTGCCCGCGCATGACGCGAATCTGCCCGAATATTTTTTAAGAATTGATTCAAACTCATTCGCGTTTATTGCTAAATATTTGATTTTATTAGCGTTCATTCGCGTTAATTCGCTGGCCAACCATTGGTTTAACTTGACTCAAGTTTATTTCAAATTATGTCTATTGTGTTTTTTTCAAATCGAATCAATTTTTAATTGCCGTCCAATTTCATCAAATCTAATTTTTCTGCTGTGATGAGGGTCACCTTGAATTGAGGAAACCGTTTGGCTAAATCATCCTTAAATTTGGCATAATCGCCGACAATGATCAGATCCCCGCCCATTAAATATTCATTCGAAAATTTCTGAACCTGGTCAGCCGTAACCGATTGGACAGCGGGCATAAAGGTATTCAATTCATTGGTCGAGAGAAAATAACCGTAAATCGCAGAAACTGCCTCAGCTAATCCTCCGTTAGTTTCCAGATCTCGTCCAAAATCACCGGTTATCACTAATTTCCGTGGATTCAATTCGTTTTCAGCCAAGTTCGATTCAGCCAATTTTTTGATCTCCGCTAAGACAAGTTCAGCGACTTCTGCCGCAGATTCATTTTTAGTCTGAGTTCGAGTTCCAAAATTAGCCGAGGTTCCCCGCCAGCCGAAATCGCTTCCTGCGCCATAACTCAAGCCTCTTTTGATTCGAATTTCCTGATTCAGCCTGGAAGAGTATCCGCCGCCCAACACTGAATTCATGACCTTGGCCGGATAAAAAATCTCACTCGATTCGCATTTGCCGGAGGCACACCGGACCCGCCCAGATTCGATCACAGATTTAGTATAATTAACCGATGCTTGTCCGGCATTTGGCAGATCAACCACCAACATTCTTCTAAAAAGCGGCGTTCCGGTATTGAAAAACATAGGTTTGCCCAGCCGAGTCGTTGAAGCTTTAGGCGGCGGCGGAATTTTCCAGGAGCCAAAGAATTTTTTTGCCAAGGCCGTGGCTTTTTCAGCCGTAATATCTCCGGTGAAAATCAATACCGAATTATTTGGAAGATAGTTCTCGCGTTTGAAATTAAGAATATCTGTTCGTTGAATTGACTTGATACTATCGGGTGTTCCGCCTGACGGATGTTCTCCAAAACTATAAACGCTGGCCACATAATTGGCTAGAAAGCCGGGTTGTTTGAGGCTGTAGGACAATCCGTCCTGAATCTGAGCTTTGAGCAAATCAATCTCTTTCGGCGCAAATTTAGGATTCAAAACAACGTCTGCCATGATTGCCAACGCTTGATCAAGTTTATCGCTCATAACATTGATGCTGACAGCTGAATTATTCCAACCTGCGCTTGAGCCTATTGAACCGCCCAGAAATTCCATTTGTTGGGCAATCTGGGTGGCCGAACGGGTGGTCGTGCCTTTCGTCAATAAACCAGCCGTCATATTGGCTAATCCCGCTTTGGCGAATCCTTCGCTATCAGCACCGCCTCTGATTAAAAGCTGGACGGTTACTAACGGAACGTTTTTACGTTCGACGACTGCCACGGTTAATTCATTTTGTAATTTTTTCTCGGTGACCGCCGGCATTCTGACTGATTTCGGGGCTGATGGAGTGGGTTCCTGGGCATTGATCCCGATTAATATTGCAAAAAGCAAAATACCAAATGCGGCAACTAATTTGAATTTTGAATTTTTCATTTTGTTTCTCCTTCAGCTTGATAGTAAATGACCACTCGATTATTTTGAGTAAAATATTTTTTCATGACCCGTTGGACATCAGCGACCGTGACGGCCTGTAACTTGGCAATTCCTTCATTTACTGCTTTGGCACTACCTTCATATATCATCGCCCTTTCGATGGCGAGTGCTTTGCCGTCATTCGTTTCGAGAGCTTGAAACGCGCCGGTAATAATTTGATTTTTTGCTTTTTGCAGTTCTTTAATTGTGACCGGTGCAGTTTGAATTTTTTTCAATTCCGTCATTAGAGATTTTTCCAATTCTTGAGCCGTATGCCCCTCAGAAGCAATCGCATAAAAATACAAAAGTCCGGTATCAATCCGGGTATCAACCGAAAAATCAGCTTCCTGCGCAATTTGTTGTTGATAAATCAAAGACTGGTAAAGTCTCGAACTTTCCCCGCCGGACAATATAGTTTCGGCAATTTCCAAAGCCGCCATGTCCTCACTTTTCGAATTTGGGCCCAGATAGGTAATGGCGACGGCGGGAAAAGGAACATTCGGAGCGGTTTTCAGGTAACGCTTTTCGGTTGTTCGAACCGGTTCGGTGACTTTCACTCGCGGAATCGTTCCGCTCGGCTTTTGAATTCTCCCGAAATATTTATCTACCCAACCGTCAAATTGACTCTGGTCAAAGTCTCCGGCGACAATTAAGGTGGCATTATCCGGGCGATAAAAGGTATTGTAAAACTCTCTGGCATCTTTCGAAGTAGCCGCATCCAATTCCGCCAAATTACCAATTACGCCGCGTTGATAGGGATGCTTTTGATAGGATAAACTGCCGATATATTCAAAAAATCTTCCGTAAGGCTGAGCCAAAACGCTTTGCCTAAACTCTTCTTTGACGACTTCTCTTTCAGAGGCAAAATTTTTCTCGTCAACATTGAGGTTTACCATTCGATCACCTTCAGCCCATAACAAAACTTCGAGATGATTTGACGGCACGACCTCGTAATAATTGGTATAGTCTTCCCAGGTTGAAGCGTTGTTAAATCCGCCGACATCTTCGGTCAGTCTGTCCAATTTTTCGTTCGGCATATTTTTGGTTGACTTAAACATCATATGCTCAAACATATGGGCAAACCCGGAACGACCCTCCGGATCATCCTTTCCGCCAACGTCATACCAAACGTGAATTGAAACCGTCGGACTCGAATTTTCCCGCACCGAAACGATTTTCATTCCATTCGCCAGAGTTCTCTCCTTAAAGTTCAACGGAGCAATCTTGACTTGTGCCACAGCAGCTCCGGCTAAGATAACAGCCAAACCGAAGAGTCCTAAAATTTTACGCATAAATTTGTCCAGTTTTTGAATAATAATCAGTAGTTTTTGCTTACAAGATAAAAAATAAAAAAAGCGATAAGTGAAAATGTACCGAATTTTGATTGATTTCTTCTACACTTTACCTTATCGCCTTTTATTTTTTAAGTTTAATAATCGTAGAATCCTTTGCCTGATTTACGACCAAGCCAGCCCGCATCCACCATTTTAACCAGCAGCGGACATGGGCGGTATTTACTGTCTCCGAGTCCTTCGTGCATCACTCTCAAAATTGCCAGACAAACGTCCAATCCAATAAAATCGGCGAGCGTCAACGGCCCCATCGGATGGTTCATCCCGAGCTTCATGATTCCGTCAATACTTTCACGAGTCGCGACCCCCTCATATAGCGCATAAATTGCCTCGTTGATCATCGGGAGTAAAATGCGATTGGCAACAAATCCAGGATAATCCTGACAATCAAGCGGGGTTTTCCCGAGTTTTTCCGAAAGTTCGTGAACTCTTTGATAAGTTTCGTCACTGGTTGCAATTCCGCGAATCACCTCGACCAGTTTCATGAGCGGGACCGGATTCATAAAATGCATTCCGATCACTTTGTCAGGCCGTTTGGTGACAGCCCCAATTTTAGTAATCGAAATCGAAGAAGTGTTCGAAGCCAAAATAGCGTCCTCATTGACGCATTCATCCAATTTTTTAAAAATCTGTTTTTTTACTTCAAAATTTTCAGTCGCGGCTTCGACTACCAGAAAACAATCCTTAAAACATTCGAGGTCAACTGTAGTTTTGATCCGACCGAGAATTTCTTTTTTCTGCGCTTCGGACATGGTTTCTTTTTTGACAAAACGGTCGAGACTTTTTTCGATATTTGCCACGGCTCGTTCCAACAAATCCTCTTTGACGTCACACAAATAAACCGTAAACCCGGCCCCGGCAGCCGTTTGCGCGATCCCGTTGCCCATCGTGCCGCTTCCGATAACTCCAATAATTTCACTCATTTTATTAATTTCCTGTCTTTGAATTACGAATTTCAAATTACGAAAGACGATTTCCTTAACTCGTCATTCGTAATTCGTAATTCGTAATTCGTAATTTTCAACTCATCTTTGCTCGAAAATAGCTCAACGACTTTCAGTCTCCGCTGTTATCAAGCATTTAATTTACTTTAATCTTGAGCAATCACCGGCAACTAGCGCCTCAAGGGCGCAACTCGGACCCGTAAATTCGTAATTCGTAATTTGATATCAATCCCTTTCAACCGCCAACGCGACTGAATTTCCGCCGCCCAGACAGAGCGCGGCGACGCCTTTTTTTGAGCCTCGTCGTTTCATTTCGTGTAAGAGAGTGGTCAAAATTCGACTTCCCGAATTGCCGATAGCGTGTCCGAGCGCGACCGCTCCGCCATTGACATTGACATTTTCACCGTTCATCCCGAGTTCTTTCATGACCCCGAGAGCCTGCACCGAAAATGCCTCATTTAGTTCAAACAAATCAACTTCTGACATTTCCCATCCGGCTTTTTTGAGAACTTTTCTGACGCCTTCAACCGGGGCCAACATAATAAGTTTTGGTTCAATTCCGGAGGTCGCGTGCGCCACGATTCTAGCCAGCGGTTCGATGCCCAATTCCTTTGCTTTTTCGACCGTGGTCACAACCAAAGCACTCGCCCCGTCATTGACTCCGGGAGCATTACCGGCGGTCACGGTTCCGCCATCTTTTTTGAAAGCTGGTCTCAGTTTAGCCAAACTTTCAGCCGTTGTTTCCGGCCGAACCGGTTCATCATAATCCAAAACTACCGGATCGCCCTTCTTTTGCGGGATCGAAATTGGAATGATCTCGTCGGCAAAACGACCTTCTTTTTGGGCGGCAACCGCTTTTTGATGCGAACCGGCGGCAAAATCATCCTGAGATTCGCGCGAGATTTGGTGTTTTTCGGCGACAACTTCCCCGGTGTTACCCATATGCCAATTTTCAAACGGACACCATAATCCATCGTTGATCATCAAATCAGTGACGGTCTGGTTGCCCATCCGCATCCCTTCCCGGGCGGTTGGCAGAGCGTATGGAATATTTGACATTGATTCCATCCCGCCGGCGACCACCACCTCGGCATCGCCCAGCATCACGGCTTGCGCCGCAAGGGCGACGGCCCGCAATCCTGAACCGCAAACCATGTTGATGGTCAGAGCCGAAACTGTCGGCGGCAAACCTGCTTTGAGGGCGGCCTGACGAGCCGGGGCTTGTCCCTGTCCGGCAGACACCACACAACCCATAATCACTTCATCGACATCTTCAGCCTTGAGACCGGCTTTTTCAATGACAGATTTAATGGCAATCGCGCCCAATTCCGGTGCCGAAAAACCTTTTAAGGCCCCTTGAAACTTACCTGTCGGAGTTCGCATGGCACTGATTATTAATGCATCTCTCATAATATTATTTATTAAATCCTTTCCTTGATAATTTAGATAACTAAAATAAATATCAGGATAACATATTGCGTTTTTAGTTTGAAATTGAGATGAGGCGAGTTCGTCAGGCGTGACGCAAAAATTGAAAAAGATTTAACGCCTATTTCGTTGCGCCAATCAAGCATCGCGTTCAAATGCCGCGTTTTCCTTTTGCCTATACCCTGCTCAACCAGAATTTTACTCGACGTCCCTTTCGCCGGGAGCGCGGGCATCCCTGCCTGCACGTGGCGGAGCGACG
>JANOEF010000676.1:0-5276 GCA_031413075.1 Acidobacteriota bacterium
ATCAAAAAATTTAGGGGTGTCCGACCAATCTTTAGTTTGTCGCTGTCCTTAAATTTAACTCAAGCCCGACAGCAAACTAAAGATTGGCTGGACTTTGGTTTCAAATTTTAGTGGAGTAACTTATTTTAGCCCTTTTACTAACCATATTTTACACCTCAACCCTTTCAATCACCCCAACCCAATGTTCAGCATTCATCGTTCCACCTGCAAATTCTGAAATCAAGTTAAAAACCTGGTCTGAGAATCCGCCGATGTTCAAGATTTCCGCCCGTTCTTGGGCTTGGGTGTGGGCGGAAGGTTGGATGTCAATGCAAACAAGTTTCGCGTCTGGGTTACGAGATTGAAAAATGTTCCATTGTTTCATCGTTTCCGTTCCGCTGTTCCAGGTGCGGTTGGTATCCATCCAGGATTCGTTGTCCGAAACATAGATGACTAAATCGCCTTGGGCATGTGTCTTGTTCAACCGTGCCAACGGAGCCGAGCAGTTTGTTCCGCCGCCGCCGATGCTTGCCAGTTTTTGGGCGTTGGTCATCACCGAATCACGCGGATTCAGAGCGATATTGACCACGTCATTTTCAAACGGCAAAACTTCTGCGGTTGGGTTGTTACGCAAAATCGCCGATGTCACCAATCCGGCAATATCAATGCACCGAACCGAAGTTGTTGCACCTTTGCGGGAGCCCGTCACAGCCGAACTCATCGAACCCGAAACGTCAGGCAAAACGTAAATTTTACCTTCGATTTTTGGCACATTTTCCGTTGCAATTTCCATCGCGTCTTGCAACGCTTCGGTGATTACTCGCGGAATTTCCGAGTTCGCTTCAGCCATTTTGTAAGCCATAAGCAGTTGATACGGAAACACTTTTGCCCAACGGATTTCGTCCGCATTTGCAAGGCGTTGAGCGATGATTTTGACCATTTCAGCGTTCTGGAAAACTCCGTGACGTTGGAAGGTGTTCAAGTTCATCCGAGTCATTTGCCAGGCCGCATGACGAGCAATTTCCGTCCATTCTTTGGTTGAAATCGGCAGTGCGGTCAACATTTGGAAGGGAACTTTGGGAACTTCTAACGAATCGCCGCTTTTGAACCTCTCAAATACTTTGACGATTGCAGGAAGTTTATCCGCATCCACCTCGCGTCCGATGAAATAGCCGTAAAGTGCTTCCTTTTCAGCATCTTCGGGTTTAGCGTGAACCATTTTCAAGATGTCCGCAAAACTAGGAGCTTGACCGACAGATTGTTTGAAAATAGCTTCCGCCGGATGCGATTCAAACCATTCACGAACCAATCTTTTCGGCAATGAACCTAAGGATTTACGTCCAACCACGCCGCTCCGCATAATTTGCACGAAGTTACGCAGCATTTTTCCGTTGTCAATGACCCGCGAGAAAACTCGTTCAAACAAGGCGTTATCTTTTGTTGAAAGAACCGCAACCAGGAGCGCCGGCATATCTTTCATAAAACCTTTTTCGCGGGAGTAAATCGCCGTTTTTGCCACGAATTCAGCGTCAAGTTCTTTAGTTAGTTCCAGAACTTTTTCCAGCTGCTCGCTCGCATCTGTGTAAAATGTGTTAGAGAAACAGCCCGTCGCCGCGTATTGGGCGAGCGCGTGTTTTGGTGAAAGTTTGTAAGCTGTTCCACCCGCTTCATTTACAGTGTTGGCTGGTGGAGTGAATAAACCTTTAACGGTTTGAAATAGAGTTTTGTTTGCCATAATGTTGTTTAGGCCTAGAGGTTTCGGCAGTTGTAAAGTTTCGGGTTTTAACCTCTGAGTAATGGACTTAAAATAAAGCGACTCAGATAGTATCAAGAAATAATTGCCAAGAAGTCCAGTAAACTTCAGTTTGCTGATGGTGCAAGCAGACAACAAACTGAAGTTTGTTGGACAAATTTCGCCATTATCTAAAATGAGTCAGCTTATTTTGAAAACGTTACAAAACTTAACAACCAAAATAAACTTCTAAACTTAATTACCTCCTAATTGGACAATTTATTTGCATTCCTTTCGGAAAAATTTGTGACAAATTGAATAACGAGTAGGGGGGGGTAAGAATTGGAGACAGGTAAACACAGAAAAACGGATTTACAAAGATAAATCAGGTCTGTAGTTTCCCTGACAAGCTATATTGTTCAGTAAAATCCGTGTCCTAAAGTTTTGCCACAATGATCTGTTTAGGCGAGGTTGAATTAAATGGTGATTCGTCAAAATTGCCGAATTTATGCTCAATCTTGAAAGCGTTATAGGCAAAAATCGCGTCTAATTCCTGTGGAAAAAACTGGCGCATAGTGAAAGAAACGGTTTGTTCCTCTTTCCAATATTGATTTTTGTAATGCCAATCAATGTAATTTATTTGTGTTGCCGAATCGTAGCGAACCGTAGTTTCGATCAAGATCCAACCCTCGTCCGTTTTGTATTCGCCAACCAAATGACGTTTGGGTGGGGTGCGGCTGAGTAGTTGAACTGATGGATTAAACACTTCGACAATAAATCGTCCGTTTGGAGTTAGATGTCGTTTGACCGAGGCAAAACAGGACGCGACCTCTTCGATTGTTTTCAGATGCTGGAGACCGTTTCCGGCAATAAAAATCAGGTTAAACCGTTGATTTAACTCAAAATCGCGCATATCTGCGTTGTAAAGATTTGTTTCAACCCGGCGGGATTCAGCCTTTTCGTTTGAGAAATTGATGCGTTCTTCGAACTTTTCCGTTCCCGAAATATTATAATCACTTTCAGTTAAAGTAACCAAATAATTGCCCGTTCCGCTGGCTAGTTCGAGCACCGGTTGGCCATAAAAATCAATCGCCCGTGCATAAAAATTAATATTTTCGCTGTCGGCGGGTTTGGCGTGGACTAAATCATAGAGCCAGGCTTGTTCGTAAAAATTCATTCGTGAATTGATAGCCGATAATGGATATTTGATATTTTGGTTTTATATTCTCCATAATCAATTATCCACTATCAATTAGGCAGCTATATTAACTTCTTCGACCTCATAATCATCCATAAACAGATATTTTCTCCATTCAGGTTTGCTTTCGGCGTAGTGGCAGAGCAAAACGCGGTCTAAGCCAAGATTCAGAAGTTTTTGAGAGGTTAAAAGCGGCATTCTGGCTTGGTCAGGCGTGCGATTGCCTTTGCGTTGGTTGCATTTTACGCAAGCCGTCACCAGATTTTGAGGCGTTGATTCGCCACCTTGTGCGCGAGGCAAAATGTGGTCGAGCGTCAATTCCGAAGCGTGCCGGTGTTCGCCGCAATATTGGCAACGATAGCGGTCACGAATATAAATCCGGGCCCGTTTCATTGCGGTTTCTCGGCGTTTGCGACGCACATTAATGTAGCGTTTCAGACGGAGCACGCTTGGCACCGGCCAAGCTTGTTTAGGTGAATGAATGACATTTTCGCCATCGTATTCTTCGACAAATACGCTCCCGCGAAAACTCATACACATGGCACGAGCCACTCCCACAGTTCCGAGCGGTTCGTAACTAAAATTCAATAGTAAAACTCGTCCTGTAATCAAGCAGAACACCTCCTTTTATTGTAAATTTAATACAGTTTGGGTAATTTACGCAACATATTGTTGTGTAAAATCTTTGTTAATCAATATTTGGTGGGTTTTTAATGAAAATTTGGAACGAATCATTTGCATCCGATTCGCCCCGTCAGGCAGACGGCACGGCTCACGAGACTAGCCAAGCACCGGGCTGGAATCTTGGTTTTCGTCTGCGAGATTTAGGATTGACTATTTTTGTTTTTGAAGGTTGTAAATTAATTCTAAAAGTTGAGTTAATTCGGGTAGTTGCTCAAAATTTCGGTCTTCATTAAATAAAGTTTCAAGCATTAAAACGGTTGGCGGTGAGATTAGCCAGTCGAAAGCAAGGTTTGTTTTCGTCTTAAACTCAGCTTCAAACATCGTCGCCGGATAACCCTGAAGATAATAATCAATCATAAAATGTTTCAATTCGATGATTTTTTCAGTGGTTACATTTTCCAGCAAAATCTTTAAATAAGGGGTAATATCTTTGACTACATCGTCAACCCAATATAAAGGATTTAGGTCAGAATCCGTTTTGTAATCAAGGAAAAACCTAATCCATTCCATAAAGAAATTTTCAATCGAGGATATTTCAGTTTTGTTCCAGTTAACCCATTCTCCATATTTAAGTTTTTGAGTAAGATTACTCAAAACACTTACTTCTCCAATCAAATAATCTTGAGCTATGATTTCAAAAATGCGTGGCAGAAAATGTTTAAAATCTTCGGTATCGCCAATGGTGGACATTGCCTTATAACTGTAATAATCCATCTCTTCAGCCGTTAATTCACGAAGTGGAGTTTTATAAAGACTGGCAACAAATTCTCCTCTCTGTCCAAGAGGAGAGTGGTGAATCTTTTTTAAAGGATATTTGGCAAAAACCTCGTAAAGATTCTCAATTGACATGAGCAGGGATTGATTATCCATAATTCAATTTAAGGCAAGAATCTAAAAATTGGCAATAGAAATATAGCCTCGAATCAGATTTGAACCGCTGTTTTCGACATGGCAAGCCGAGGTCTGAGCCTTCTAGACCAACGATGCAAAAGTTATATGTTATTAAGAATTGTAAGCACTTGAGTTACGTCTTTAAGTTGTTGTTTAGCTTCTTTGTATTTTGGGTCAATTTCCAATGCTTTTTTGAAACATTCAGCGGCTTCTTGATATTTACTTTGAGCAATCCGCACTACTCCCAAATTATAAAATGCTTCATCAATACATCCTTTCTCACATTTGGTTGCTTTTATTAAAATTTCGGCGGCTTCTTTGTATTTTCCGATTCTCAATAACAAAACGCCTTTGTAAATCAAAAATGTAGCTTCATTGGGATTGGATAATTGGGCTTTTTCAAAATATTCAATAGCCTTATGAAAATGTCCTGAATCTTCGTAAATAGAACCTATTTTGCAAATTATCCAACTATGATTGTTATCGGAATTTTCAGTTAGTTCAAGAGTTTTAAGCAAAGACTTTTTCGCATCTTGAAATCTGTCAACTCTATAAAGTGCATAACTATACATACTCCAAGCCCCTTGGCTATCTGGAAAATCAGCCAAATATTTTTCAGCTAATTCAATAACGCAAGAGTTTAAGTTTTTTTCCTCAGCAGAAATTATTTCTTTACCCTCCAAGTCATAATGCCACTACGCGGCGTCAAGGCTTCAAGAGCATGGTTTCCTAGAGCAATAATTCTACTCCAACGTTTACTATCTAACATTGGTTGTAAATGGTGTTCACGAC
>JANOEF010000677.1:0-14468 GCA_031413075.1 Acidobacteriota bacterium
CGCTGCCGGACGGCGCGAAGTTGGTTATCTGATTTACTTCCTGAGTCGCTATATCGAGCCGGAAAAGGTTGCCTTCCAACTCGTAAAAAATCGCCGCGTTGTCGTTTGACCAATGCCGCAGATGAACATTTTTGTTTTCGCCGAGAGTTATCAGCCGCACGGCAACGCCGCCGAAAGCCGGAATCGAATAAATGCCGGTTTTGCCTTCGCGCTCCGAAGAAAAAGCAATTCTTTGGTCATCGGGCGACCAAATCGGGGTGACGTTAACCCATTCGTCTCTAGTTGCGCGAATTTCCGCGCCGTCAATCGTTTGTTTGACAAAAATGCCTTCGGGCGGTCCGTCCTGCGTCGAAGAATAGGCGACCATTTTGCCGTCGTGCGAAATCCGATAATCGCTGTAAATGCTACTGGCGGCGGTTTTCCAAGCGAACAGCCGCACGGAGTTCAAATTATCAAACGAATGCAAATCATCCGTTTTGTAAAATTGCAGATAGATTAAAAATCCCGCCCCGATAGTGAGGAAAATCATCACTACAGATAATAGAATTGTTGCTAAATTAAATCGTGATGTTTTAGTTTCAACAGTTTGTTCCGAACCAATGCGAGTGGTTTCGGGCGTGCTACGAGAACTTTTTTCCGAACTTTTCCAGAAGTAAAAAAACGGTGATTTGGAAGCGGGATGCGCCTCTTTCTGTGACGAATTTTGTTCGAGTCGGACGGTTGGCGCAGTTTTCGATTTTTTTCGTTCCCTTAAAAGCTTCCCGCTTTGTTTGGCTTCGAGCAGAGCAGCCGTTAAAGCTTGCGCCGTTTGATAACGCTCAAGGCTTTTTTTCATCAAACATTTGCTTACGATTGGCTGAAGAATGTTTGGAACTTCCGATAAATCGGGCTGGTCATTCAAAATGGCGGAAATCGTTTCGGCATTGCTTTCTCCGGCAAAGGTTTGCTGTCCGGTCAGCATTTCGTAAAACATCGCCCCGAAACTGAAAATATCGGTTCGTGCATCAAGGCGTTTGCCACAGAGTTGTTCGGGCGACATATACGGCACAGTCCCCATCACCGCGCCGGAACTGTTTAATCTTTTCGAGGTTTCGATCCCCGTTTCGGCTTCGATAAATTTTGCCAGACCGAAATCCAAAACCTTCGCCTGACCTTTTTCGTTGACGATGATGTTGGCGGGTTTGATGTCGCGGTGGATGATGCCGTGCGTGTGGGCTTCGGTCAGCGCGTCGGTAATCTGAATTGCCAAATTAAGCGATTGCTCCGCCGTCAAAGATTCATTTGCCAGCAGTTCGGCGAGCGTTTTACCTTCGACATATGGCATGACGATAAAACTCAACCCGTCCGATTCGGAAATTTCATAAATCGCGCAAATGTTGGGATGTTCGAGCAGAGCCGCCGCTTGTGCTTCGCGCAACAAGCGCCGATTTGCCTGATTATCCGATAAATGATTTTCCCGCAGGATTTTGAGCGCGACTTTGCGATTGAGTTTCGTGTCCTGTGCCAGATAAACCTCGCCCATTCCGCCCGCACCAAGGTTTTCGAGAATTTTGTAATGATTGAGAGTTTGTCCTTTTTTGAATTGAAGTTTAGAGGAAACTATCTCTCCGGCGACTTTGGCTATCGCGGGTTTTTCCATAAAACTATTCGCGCTGTCGAGCGATTCGAGCAGAGATTCGACCTCTGCCAGCAAGGTTTTATTTTTCCCGCACGCCCGCCGGACAAAATTTTGACGTTCTGCAGGCTTTTGACCGAGAGCCTCGTCAAAAATTTTTCTCACCCGTTGCCAATTTCCATCTGCCATTGTTTTCTCTAACGTGCAAACCTATCCTTATTTATTAGCGCGACAAATTTTACAAACAGAGGTCATTTTTTTTGATTGGAGCGCAACCTTGCTCGCAAAGGTTTATTTATTTGCTCACAACTCGTTAGGCAACAAGTTTTTTCGCACTCATGCGCTCATTGCAACCGGGACGGAGTGCGCTTCGGTCACTTCAACCCAACTCGCCTGACCAATTCATCGAATCGCGGGTCGTCGCGCAATGAATCGAACCGCGGCTCGACATATATAAAGACCATCTGATACTGACGCTTTTCAAAGGATTTGTTCAGATAGGCAAACGCCTGTTCCTTTTCGCCCAACATCGCGCATTGTCTCGCTATGCTGTAGAAATTAGTTCCGGGTTCGTTTTCGTTGACTTGGTGTAACTCAAAGTGTTTTCGCATCATACCTTGCCAACCTGCCGCCGCATAAACCTTTTTGTAATCTTCGAGGTGTTCGTCTTTGCGCTCCTCTCGCTGTTTGATAAACGTCTCGTAAGCCATCGCGTAGTCGCCATTCATTTCATATGACATCAAGAGTTGATTCTGAGCCGAGACGAAATCCTCGTCCGTTTCGAGAACGCGCTTATATTGCACAATCGCTTCCGTGTAGCGGCGGGCGTAATACAAAGTTCGCGCCCGGTCGCGGATATACACCACCGTTGCGGGAGAAATCGCCGACGCGGTTTCGATTTCCCGAATCGCTTCGTCAAAACGTCCTTGATAGCTTCTCAACAAACCATACAACCAATGCGCGAGGTCGTTGTTCGGGTCTAATTCGATAGCGCGGAGAATGTCTTTTTCCGCCTGCGCAAAATCGCACCAGATTTTAAAAAGATTTAGACTTCCGCGCACCGCGTAGGCTTCGGACAAATTGTTGTCGAGTTCCAACGCTTTCTCGACGGCGGCTTTTGCCTTTTCGCGATCTTTGTAAGCGTAAGCCAAGCCCGCATAGCCCCGCGCAAAATTCGGGTCGAGCCGGATGGCTTGTTCGAGATACTCAATCGCTTTTTGTTCTTCAACACTCCTTTGCATCGTCAAATTTTTACCTAGCAGATAAAGCCGATAGGCTTCTTCATTGGTCGTCCCGCGCTTTGCTAAAGGACTGCTTTCCGTCTCTAAAAATCGCGCCAACAAAATGTTTCCGACTTCGCCTGCAATCGCGTCCTGCGTCGCAAAAATATTGCCGACATTTTTTTCGCTTTTGTAGGTTTCTTCCGCTTGTCCGGTAGAGACATTGAAAAGCTGCGCGGTAACGCGGATTTTGCCGTTGGCGATTTGATAATTCGAGGCGAGAACATAATCAACCTGCATCTCCTTTCCCGCCACAATCGCATCTTGCGTGATGTCGGCATATTGCCTGGTCGCGCTCAACGGGCGAACGATGAGATTTTTTGCCGCGCCGAGTTTGAGCGTCAGCGAATCGGCAATGCCGAATTCATAAATCACATCACGATTTTCCGCCGTTAAAGGCTGGACAGGCAAAATGGCGATGGATTTTTTACCGCTGAGGGTCATGTTTTTTGGTGAAAAATACCAAATGCCAAAACTGATTGAGCCAATGAGCAAAGCAATCAGCGCAACTGCCACAAAAGGTCTTTGTTTGATTTGTTGGGAAATGCTGTTTTGCGTTTGGGCGGTTGTCAAGTTAGCATCGCCCGTTGTTGCTTGCAATACTTCGGTGGCGTTACCATTTTGGGGCGCAGTGGAGCGTTCCAATTTTGCTTCCAATGTCAGATTTTCATTCAAATCCTTCAAATCGGCCAACAACCCTTTCATCGTGTGATAGCGGGCGTTCTTGCCTTTGCGGAGCATTTTCGAGACGATGAGTTGTAATTCGGCGGGAATTTCCTTGGCAAATCGCCCCATCGGTTGTGGTTCGGCGTTTATCAGATTGGCAAAAGTTTCCGAAATCGAATTTCCCTGAAACGGCGTTTTACTCGTCAACATTTCGTAAATCACCACGCCAAAACTGAAAATATCGGTTCGCTCATCTACTTTTTCGCCTTTTGCTTGTTCGGGCGACATATAGTTGATTGTTCCCATGATCACACCTTTTGCCGTTTCGCTTTGTTGGGCGGTTTCGTTTTCTAATCCGACCAATGCCTGTTTTGGTTGAATCAGTTTTGCTAGACCAAAATCAAGAATTTTGATATAACCGTCGGGACGAATCATGATATTTTCCGGTTTAATATCGCGATGAACGAGATGCGCTTTGTGAGCAGCCGAAAGTGCTCCGGCAATCTGGATTGAAAAATCGAAAACTTCCGGAAAACCAAGCCGCGATTGGGAGATAATTTCACGCAAGGTTTGGCCTTCGACGAATTCGCTGACGATAAAATGTGTCTCATCCGCTTCAACGAATTCGTAAATTGTAAGAATATTAGGATGATTGAGGGCCGATGCGGCTTTTGCCTCCTTGATAAAACGCTTGAGATTGGATTCCTGTCCCGCAAATTTTTCATTGAGAATTTTGATGGCGACCTGACGGTCAAGTTTTTTATCTTTGGCCAGATAAACTTCGCCCATGCCGCCTGCGCCGATTTGTTTAATGATTTCATAATGACCGAAACAAGTGCCGGGATTTATTTTCCTTTGTTCGGCTTCAATAACGTAGGCAACTTTAGCAACGGCGGGCGTTTCCATAAAACTGTCAGCGCTACCCAGCGATTTGAGCAGAGATTCGACCTCTCTGAGCAGCGTTTTATCATTGCCACAAACTTTATTTACGAATCTTGCACGTTCATCGGGTTGGCGGCACAAAGCAGCGTCAAAGATTTCTCTCACCTTTTGCCATTTTTCGTCTGCCATATTTTTACCGTTAAAATTAGCTTCTAACTTTAAGCGCGACATTTTCGGAAACTACAGGTCAAATTATTTTCTTAAATACAATCAGAGGCTAAAAATGCTTTCTTTTTTTTGTTACTTGGTCAATTCACGGTGTAACCACGCCTTTGCCATTGCCCAATCGCGTTATGTTTTTAGCGGTGGGATGTGCGCTGCCAAAATTGCTACACGCCATTCAAAAGTAATTTGATTCAAAGTTTATCTAAAAAATCTTTGGCATCTTGCAAATCTGCCGTGTCGAAACCTTCAGTGAACCAGTTGTAAATTTTGGCGAGTGATTTTCGTGCTTTGGCGTTTTTGCCTTGTTTTTGCCAAAGCCGCGCGAGACTTATTGTAGCGCGAAGTTGAAGCGATTTGGCTGTTTGAAGCCGCGCAATTTTAATCGCTTGCTGAAAATGGTTAGCGGCTTTGTTTTCATCCGCCCCGTTTTGTAATTGTAATTCGCCGCGCAAACGATAAAGTTCTGCCTGCAACCAAAGTTCGTTATTTTTTTCGATGAATGTTTGAGCTTCCCGCAAAGCGGCAAGTCCAATTTCAGTTTGTCCAAATTTTCCGCACAGTTCGGCAAGGCAAAAATAAACATTGGAAAAAATTTGTGTCCCCGTCTCGCGCAGATTTTTTATTCCATCCTGCATTTTGTTGACAAAAGAGGGATTATTCTTAATTTCGCCATTTGCACAAGCGTTAATTGTAACTCCCAAAGCGTGCCACATTGCCAATCCGCCTTCTTCGCTCAATTTGATTTGTTTATCGGCTAATTCAGCCACTTTTTGCGGCAGACGCAAATATTGATGAAGCATTGCGGAATAAACCAAAGTTAAATTTTGAGTGTGCGGATGCGGAGTTTTTGCCGCTATCCGTTGGGCTTCTTGCATATTTGCCAAGGCTTTTTCAGGATAACCTTGGAGCCAATTTGTCAGAATCAATAAACAATTGGTGATGACGGCAGGTTCGCTCCCGTAGCGCGAGGCTAGTTCGCGGTGAATCTTTGCATTATAAGCCGAAAGGCTTTGTTCCAAATACTTTCGGGCGGTAATCAGTTCACCTTTGAACAGATTGACCATTCCAATCAAACGGTCGGCAACCACGATGGACGGATCATTTTCGCGTTCAGCAATATCGCGGAATTCAAAACTCGTTTTCAACGCTTTTTCAAACTCGCCACGAAAAATGTGATACGAAGCCTGTCCGAAAAGCATTGGGAGCAAATATTGCGTGTCCCCGGTTCGTTCGGAAAGTTCACGAATTCGATTGTAGGTTTCTGCAACGGAAGAATCGGCTAAACCATTTTTAGCCAATAGGTAATTGCCTAAAAGAACTTGTAAAGGAAGTTCCAGACGCATTTTTTCTTCGGTTTCGGGCATTTGCTGCACCAAATTCAGAGCGCGTTGGGCGATTTGTCCAGCTTCGTGCGAGGCAAACATTTTTCCGGCTTGCTGAGCTCCGTGCAGAAAATACGCCGCCGCCTTTGCCGGCTCTCGCGCCGATTCCCACAAAACCGCAAGTTCATGGGCGGCTTCATTTGTTTTATCGCCGTATAAACTTTCTAAAACCTGGGCGACCTCACGGCTCAAATTGGCTTTGAGCGTGGCGCGTAAAACTGAAAAAAGCGCATTTTGATACAAAACGTGAACAAACCGATATTTGAGCGTTAAGGTCCGATTGGGAAATTCGGCTTCGTCGGTTAATTTGACAAACGCATAAACGCGCTCAAATCTTTCAAAATGTTCTTCGACTTCATCCGGTTTAAGATTCAAAACTTGCGCCACAACCGCAGAATCAAACTCATAACCTTGAACACTGGCAACGGTTAGCAGTTTTTTGTCAAATTCGCTGAGTTGAGCGATTTTGCGTTCAATCATTCCGCGCACCGATTCGGGCATTTCGCGTTGGATGTCGGGCAAAGTTTGCTCCAATTTCCACACTCCGCTGGTATTGGCGATAACTTGGTGATTCCGTAAATATCGCAAAAGGTCAGCCATAAACAGCGGACTGCCTTCGGTTTTAGTGTGGATCAGTTTGGCAAATCCGACAGGAAAACGATTTTCGGGAAACGTCAGAGTGAGATATTCGCCAATTTCTTTCTCAGTCAAAAATTCCAGTAAAAATTCGCTGCACAAACCGCGTGCCTGCAAATCGGGTTTGATTTGCAAAAACAAATGTTTGGCGATGAGCATATCAGTCGGACGGTAAGTTGCGATAATTAAACATTTGAGCGTATCAAATCGGCTTGCCAAAAAATTGAGCATATCAATCGTTGAAACGTCTGCCCAATGCAAGTCGTCAAAGAAAATGACGAGCGAATTTTGCTCGGAAACAACTTGCAGAAAATTGGCAAATTCGCGTTTCATCCGCTCTTGCGAAGCTAGTTTTAGTTCTTCCGCTGATTTATGTGAATTTTCGGAAAGAGGTGCGATTTGTTCAAACCAAGTGGGCGCAAGTTGTTTCAATACTTGGATTAAACTGTGGTCGTTTTCCACTAGGTTTTCCAATACTTCAAGAAAGGGCAGGTAAACTTCTGTTCCCGCCAAGCGTTCCGAACTGCGTCCGCGTGCAATGACGGTTTGATTATCGCCCGAAATTTCATTCAGAAAATTTTCCACCAAAGTCGTTTTGCCGATGCCGGGTTCTCCCGCGATGCACATCAATTTTCCGCGTTTCGCAACCGCGATTTTGAAAGCTGTTTGTAATTCTCTATTTTCCTTTTCACGCCCGACGGTATTAATTTGTGAACGAACTACCGCCTTTTTTATTTCGGATTTAAGAGGCGTTTCAAAAATTTGCGGTTGGGTTTCATTAATGATGGCTGCTGATTTTTTTTCAGCTCTGTTTTTAATTTCAAATTCCTGCTGAAACTCTTTCAAATCCTGCCACAAACTCCGCGTCGTTTGATAACGCTTTTGTTTGTCTTTTTGCAATGATTTATGAACAATTTCAGCTAATTCAGTTGGAATTCCGACTAATTGCGGTGGTTCAAAGGTTAAGACGGCGGCAATAATGTCGCTGACAGTTTCGCGTCGAAACGGAGAAGTGCCGGAAAACATTTCATACAAAACTACCCCAAAGCTGAAAATATCGGATTGATGATCAATATCTTTGCCGCGTGATTGTTCAGGCGACATATAGTTGACTGTTCCCATAATCACACCTTTACCCGTTTCGGTTTCTAATCCGACGATTGCCTGTTTGGGCTGAATGATTTTTGCCAGACCAAAATCAAGAATCTTCACATAACCGTCAGGGCGAATCATAATATTTTCAGGTTTGATGTCGCGGTGAATGAGGTGTGCTTTGTGAGCGGCGGAAAGCGCACCCGCGATTTGAATGGAAATGTCGAGAATTTCTGCTAATTTCAGTTTTGATTCACGGAGTATTTCACGCAGAGTTTTGCCTTCGACATATTCACTGACGATAAAATGCACGTCTTCTGCTTCACCGAATTCATAAATCGTTAGAATGTTTGGATGATTTAAAGCTGAGGCGGCTTTAGCTTCCGAGACAAATCTTCGAAGATTCGATTGGTGTTGACTAAACTTTTCTTTGAGAATTTTGACGGCAACCTGGCGGTCAAGTTTAATGTCTTTGGCAAGATAAACCTCGCCCATTCCGCCGACACCGATTTGTTTGATGATTTCGTAATGTCCGAAACACTTACCCGTTTCAAGTTTTTTGTTTTCGGCTTCTACCGTGCTAATAACTATAGCAACAGCAGGAGTTTCCATAAAACTATCGGAACTATCGAGCGATCTGAGCAGTGATTCGACTTCCGCCCACAGAATTTTATCATTGCTGCACACTTGATTGACGAACTCTGCACGGTCTTCGGGCTTTTGATGCCGGGCATCGTCAAAAATCTTTCTCACTTGTAGCCAATTGTCGTCTGCCATTTTTTTGAACTTTTACAAAAATTTCTACTTATTAGCGCGACTTTTTCGGAAACTAGAGGTCAAATTATTTTCATAAATACTGTCAGAGGCTAAAAAACACTTTCTTTCTTTTGTTACTTGGTCAATTCGCGGTGCAGCCAAGCCTTGGCCATTGCCCAATCGCGTTTGACGGTTGATTCGGATACGCCTAAAATCTCTGCCGTTTCAGGCACTTCCAAGCCGCTGAAAAATCTGAGTTCAACGACCTTTGCCAGATGCTCTTCCTTTTCAGCCAGCCGATTTAAGGCTTCATCTAATGCCAGCAAATCAAAATCCGTTTCGCTCACCGCAATTGTTAGAGCATTATCCAACGATAAATCTTCTTGCACACCACCCCGGCGGATGCGATGACGGGTTTTGGCGTAATCAATTAAAATGCGCCGCATCATCGTCGCGGCAATGGCGAAAAAATGCGAACGACTTTCCCATTCAATGTTTTTTTGTTGGAGAAGTTTGAGATACGCCTCATTTACTAAAGCAGTAGTTTGGAGAGTATGTCCGACGCGCTCTTTTTGCAGATACCTGTGTGCCTGCCGATTCAGT
Organism: Acidobacteriota bacterium; assembly: GCA_031413075.1. Lineage (GTDB taxonomy): Bacteria > Acidobacteriota > Blastocatellia > Pyrinomonadales > Pyrinomonadaceae > JAIBCC01. Next base: position 9,138 of record JANOEF010000677.1, read on the forward strand.
TCGTCATAAACCAGGCTCATCAGAGCATTTTGATCTTCAGTATCCTGATTATCGCTCCAATTTTGTAACTTTTTGGTTATTTCGTTTGCCAACTGCGCTTTTTCCGCCATTACCAAACCTCTCAATTATTGAAAATGATTGCTATGTTACCACGAAAACAGGTTGAATTTATTTAAAATCTTTTTTTTGGAGTTATTTTGACCTCTGTTTTCAAAAACTGTCGCGCTAATAATTGAAGCCAAAAACTTTAAACTATATGGAGAAAAAAACTATGACTACTATGAATATTTTTAAAAAACTTACTGCCCTCATTACAAGTCGGCAGTTGGTATTAGTGGCAATCGTTGCTTTAGTTTCGGTTGTATCTTTCGCCCGTGATAACCAAAGGAAGACCATCACACCCAATCCGGCATTTGCAGGCGATGTAATCGCCGAATGGAATCAGGAAGCCATTAGAATAGTATTGGCAATCCCCGTCCCTAACCAACACACGCGAGTAATGGCAATCGTTCAAGTGTCGGTTCATGATGCGGTCAATGGCATTACGGGCGAGTTTGAAACTTATCTTCCGCGAGTCCCTGCTCCGGCGGGTGCTTCTCCGCACGCGGCGGCGATTGCGGCATCACACCACGCGCTGAGAAACCTTTTTCCCACTCAAGCCGCCTCCCTCGATACGCTTTTGATGAACTCGCTCGCCGCGAATGGAATACCGATGAGTGACCCCGGAATTGGTTACGGCATCAACGCCGCGACCAGAATTCTGAATGCAAGGGCGAATGATGGTGCCGCCCAAGCCCAATACGATTATGCAGCACCGGGAGCCGGTCTGCCGGGCGTTTGGGTGCCGTTGACCGCTCTTCCGGCAATATTGCCCGGATGGGGCAATATGACTCCGTGGGTGCTGAGAAGCGGTTCGCAGTTTCGTCCTGAAGCCCCGCCTGCTCTGAATAGCGAGCGGTATGCGAGGGATTACAACGAAATTAAAGAAATCGGAGCAATTAACAGCCCGACACGCACGGCAGAGCAAACTCAGATTGCTACATTTTGGCTAGGTTCCGCCGTGGTTATCTGGAATCAACCCCTCGCCCAACTTAACGCGACCAGCGGATTTAATCTGTCGCAGAGAGCGCGCCTCTTTGCTCTGGTCTATCTGGCATCGGTTGATTCGGGCATTGCTTGTTGGGATGCCAAATACTTTTACAACTATTGGCGACCGCAACCTGCTATTCAACGAGGTATTGAGGATGGTAATGACTTTACCGCACCTGTCGCCGGATGGACTCCGCTTCACCCAACGCCACGACATCCTGAATATCCATCCGGGCATACCACCATCAGCACCGCGATGGCTTCAATGCTTCAGATGGCATACGGGGATAATCCCGGCGTGCCGATAACTTCAACCATTACGGGAATTACTCGTCAATGGGGAACATTCAGCCAGGGACTTGATGAGGTTATTGATGCCCGTGTTTATTCGGGAATCCACTTCCGTAATTCTGACGTGGTAGGCTCCAGATTGGGTGGACAAGTGGCTCAGTTCGTCTTGACCCACGCCCTTCGCCCCTGTCGCGGAAGCGGAGCCAGATGTTCCTAACTTCATTGAAAGATTGATTGGAGCTCAATCTTCCCGGTTGGGTTCCAATCCTCACCAATCCTCACTTTTGATTGAAACAAAGCGAAAAATATTTGTGAACCGCATTGGCAAAAATGTCGCGTTAATAGGTAGAGAAAAAACTAGGCAAAATTTTCCTACGTTGTAATCTAACTCGAAGTTGGAAAACAAGTGTCACAATTTAACTGAAAAAGTCATAAATAAGTATCAGGCGAAGAAAAAGAAGAAAGTTTGAAAAGGAGTCCCCCCTATGAAAAAGTTTCATATCTCAATTTTATTTTTAGTCGTTATTTTGTCGCCTGCTTTAGTTTGGAGTCAAAATAACCATTTTGAAACAGTGATTCACTTAAACAATCAAGGCTTTAAAAAGTCTGAGGAAGGAAAATATGCTGAGGCGATTGAATTATTTCGACAAGCCATCAATCTCAATCCCGAATATGCCATAGCATATTCCAATCTCGGCACTGTCTATTATTTTGATAGACAGTTTGAGAATTCGGTCACGTTTTTGAAAAAAGCAATCCAAATAAACCCTAACTTTGCGGAGGCTTACCGCATATTAGCAATTGCTTTCAACACTTTAGGAAAACACCAAGAAGCAATTGAATTACTAAAAAAAGCCATTAAATTAGAGCCTGATTTTGCTGTTGCACATTACAATCTCGGTTGTATTTATACCCAACAGAAAAAATTTCATGAAGCTGTTGCTCCGCTTGAGCGTGCCATTCAGCTAAACCCAAATCATGCAGATGCTTACGCTCAATTAGGCTTAGTTCACAGCCAACTGAATAAATACGGCGATGCTATCAAACAAATCGCACAAGCCATCCGACTTAATCCAGATGATTTAGAAGCCCAAGTTTTTCTCGGAAAACTTTACTTAGCCAATAACGATAAACAATCCGCTTTGGCTCAATATCGAAAAGTTGCGCTGCTCGATTCGCAAGCAGGAAGCCAACTTTACGAATTTATATTCAAAAATTTGATTGTTAAGGTCAGCGAAAAATAGAGGTTTTTATGAAAAATAAACTTATTAACTATCTGATTATCTTGACTTTGCTCAGTTATCTCATCTTCTCCGAGGCTAATATTTTTGTTTCGGCTCAATCTCTTGATTATCCGCCGAATGAAATAAAAGTTTTCGGCTCAAGTCTCAAGAAAACGGATAAGAAAAAGAAAGATTCCGCGAAAACTGAGAAGCAAAATAATCGTTATTTCAATGAAAATAATCCCATAAACGAAGATGGAGTTATTCGTGTTGAAACTACTTTGGTGGTTAATGAGGTTCTGGTTTTCGACAAGAATGGAAAATGCGTTCAAGGTCTGAAAAAAGAAGATTTCATGGTCAAAGAAGATAATCAACCGCAGGAAATTACGACATTTCTAACCGGCGATAGCGAACTGATTCCGCGTTCTATAGTCTTAATCATTGATTACAGTTTCAGTCAATTACCCTATCTCGAAACCAGCATTGAAGCGGCTAAAGTACTGGTTGACAAACTCAATCAAAATGACCGAATGGCAATTGTCACGGATAATGTCGAATTATTGCAAGGTTTTACCTCCGACAAAAAATTGCTCAAAGATAAACTTGAAGCATTAAAAATCAGTGCTTTCTCCGGAGAGGTCGGTTCCAGTAAACAATATAGTGCCTTGATGACAACGCTTAATGAAATGTTTAATGAGCAAGCCTTCCGACCAATCATTATCTTCCAAACCGATGGTGATCAATTAGGTCAATTGAAAGGTGAAGTGGCAAATCATCTTTTCTTGGGAGAAGATGCAATAAATTTCAGTTACCAGGACATTTTGACCGGGACGGATAAAACACGCGCAACCATTTATACGATTATTCCCGGTATCTTTTTTAAAAACACTCCAAAAAAAGTTAGGTTGGAAAGAGCCAAAACACACCTTGAGAAACTTCAAATAATCTCTACCAAGTTAAATAGTTTTACCCTCCAGCCACACAAACCCAAAATGGATATGAATTATGTCAAATCACGAGCTGAGTGGATAATGCGAGAACAAGAAGCAATTTCAGAGATCGCAAAATTTACGGGCGGTTGGACAAAATATTTAGAAGAACCTCAGCAAGCCGAGAAAATTTACTCGGAAATACTTTCGAAAATGAATGAGAGATATGTAATCGGCTATTCCCCGACTAATCAAGCGCGCGAGCAAAAAATAAGATTAATGACAACGGAAGTACGCGGACATCCTGAATATAAAATCGTTGGCAGAAAGTCCTATCTTCGAAGATGAGAAAATGAAGCTGTGAGAAAATCAAAAGGGATGAAGCATTACCTTTCATCCCTTTTCTTTACCCTACGCCGTAGCCGGCGGAGTAATCGGCGGTAAAATCGGTTTTTTGAACGGATTTACCGAATCTTCATTAGTTGATTGGGGAGTACCGCCTTGATCTGAAGTTGGAGAACTGCCGCCATCATCAATCGGAAGTCCGGCCACCGCTCGCCGAATCTGGATGCTGTCAAGCGTTTCGTATTCGAGCAAAGCCTCGGCCAAACGAACCATCGCCTCGTTATTATCTTTGATAATTTTCACGGCACAGTCGTATTGTTCAGAGATCAGTTTTCTCACCGCCTGGTCAATTTTGATGGCTGTATCTTCTGAATAATCCCGATGCTGTGATATTTCGCGACCTAAGAAAATTTGCTCTTCTTTTTTACCAAAGGTTAATGGTCCAAGTTCACTCATCCCGTATTCGCAGACCATTGAACGGGCTAATTCAGTCGCTCGTTCAATATCGTTTGAAGCCCCGGTCGTAATTTTATCCGAGCCTAAATAAATATCCTCAGCAATTCGTCCGCCCATCAACATCGCAATTTGTCCCAAAAGATATTCTTTGGTATAGCTGTGTTTATCGCCTTCGGGCAGAGACTGCGTTACTCCGAGAGCCATTCCGCGCGGAATAATCGTCACTTTGTGAACCGGGTCGGCTGATGGGATTTTTAATCCAACCAGAGTATGTCCCGCTTCGTGATAGGCGGTAATTTTCTTTTCCGCATCCGAAATGACCATTGATTTACGTTCAGCGCCCATCAAAACTTTGTCCTTGGCCAGTTCAAAATCAACCATGGTCACAACTTTTTTGTTGTAGCGGGCCGCATTTAGTGCAGCTTCGTTGACCAAATTAGCCAGGTCAGCACCGGTAAAACCGGGCGTTCCGCGGGCAATAACGTTGACATCAACATTTTCGTCAAGCGGAATTTTCTTAGTGTGAACCTTGAGAATTCCTTCACGTCCGCGAATATCAGGTCTGCCGACCACCACTCGCCGATCGAATCTGCCGGGACGCAGAAGTGCGGGGTCGAGGACATCCGGGCGGTTAGTCGAAGCCACCAAAATAACTCCGTCGTTTGATTCAAACCCATCCATTTCGACCAAAAGTTGATTTAAGGTTTGTTCACGCTCATCATGTCCACCACCGAGACCAGCGCCGCGATGACGTCCAACAGCATCAATTTCGTCAATAAAAATGATACACGGAGCATTCTTTTTGCCTTGTTCGAACAAATCGCGGACTCGCGAAGCACCAACTCCGACAAACATTTCGACAAAATCCTTACCTGAAATCGAGTTGAACGGAACATTCGCTTCACCCGCAATGGCTTTTGCCAAAATAGTTTTACCCGTTCCCTGAGGTCAGACCATCAGCACTCCTTTCGGAATTCGACCGCCAAGTTTTTGAAATT
>JANOEF010000678.1:0-4420 GCA_031413075.1 Acidobacteriota bacterium
TACAGAACGAATTGCCGGAGGCGCCCAGCTACTCGACCGTCCGGGCGCTGCTCCGAGTTCTGGAGGAAAAAGGCCATGTACAGCACCGCGAGGATGGCCCCAGGTACGTTTACGTACCCGTGATGGCGGCCGAAGTAGCGCGGAGCTCCGCGTTGCGCCACGTATTGGACACATTTTTCGAGGGCTCCGCGGCCGGCGCGCTGGCGGCGTTGCTGGGCGATGAAGGTACGCGATTTTCCGGTGCTGAGCTGGATCGCATGCAGGCGTTGATCGAACGCGCCCGGAAGGAAGGCAAGTGATGTTGATTGTGCGGTGCGTTTTAGGAGTGACAATTCTGCTGAGTGTGGCCGGCGTCGCGGCCGGACTCATGCGAAAGCGATGGACAGCGGCCGAACGCCACGGGCTTTGGACGGCGGCGCTGGCGCTCTCCTTGTTCCTGCCGCTGCTGCTGAGTTTTGAGATAAGACCGCGACATTTGTCTCGGTGGCCCAAGCGACTTTTCCATCAAGGCTGATTTCCGCCCGTAACGTATAGCGGCGATTTAAGTCAATCTGATTACGGCTGTAGCCTAACTCAAAAGGAATCGGTACCTGGCGATTATTACTGCTGAAAGTTGTTTCGGCAATTGGTGCGGCCGAGGTCTCGGCAGCCGACGCATCAAATAGTTTAACGGTAATACTGGCATTATTCGGAAGCAAGATTTTTTCCCGATAAGCAACCGTTCCGCGCAAGAGACTGTTATTTTGTTGATTTCCGGCACCACTCGGAACCAGAGTAATATCAACCGTATTTGGATTTCTCTCAGTCAAAACCGGATAAACCGTTTCCGTTTTGGCAATAGTCCGATTATTCGAAACCATTTCGGCTTGGATCGTATAACGATTGCGTTGATTTATGCGGCTCGGCTCATATTTCAATTCATAATTCATCGGAAATTGCTGATTTTGATTAACTTCTATTTGTTGTTCAGCGATGATATTGGGATTTGCATTGACCTGAGTGACATCAACCAAACGAATGGTGATGGTAGAATTTCTTTGCCGTCCAACTCTCGGAGTGTAGTTAATTTGGCCGGTGATGAGGCTTTCGTTCGGATTGTCCGGTTCATTTTGATTTTGTTGACAGGTGGCTTCGGTATTGACATCATTGGCTGCCACCCGACCGCTGGTGATGGTATAAAAAACAGAACTTGTCTGCGAAGGACAACAGAGCGCATCACTCGAAGTGTAACGGGTAAAGTCTGCCGAAATATTGGTCGGACTGTTCAGACGGGCCTGGCTCAACGCTCCGTCGGTGCGCGAATTCATCGCGGTTGGCGAAAGCGTTCCGGCAAAACGATTGCTGACAAAAACAAAGGTGTTGTACTGCAACGGACGGCACATTCCGTCAAGGCTCGCCATCCCGTTGATAACTGTCACCGCACCATAGGACTGCAACGCACCGAAAAGCGACCATCCGGCACGGGTAACTGCCCTGTCAGCAATACTTTCAGGATTACGGACTGCATCCGGACAACGCGCATTGGTCGGCGCATCACCGGTTGCACGCGGGGCAGTCGGAACTGCTCCGGTGTTTGAATTCCAATTTGTTAAAGGACGATCAAGCCAGGATGTTTGCGCCAGAGCACTGCTTGCCATCATTAATATAGTAAAAAAGATTGTAAATAATTTAACTTTCATATTCTCTCCCCATTTTTAATCTAAAAGGAGTCCCCGTCTGCTCGCAGCGCGAGCTCGTTTTAGACAACTTAAATGTTCTGATTGATTGATGCCGAAATCACCCTCGTGAGTTGGCAAAAACATTGCAAACAAAAAACTTCCGCCCTTTTTACAGTTTGGAAGTCTCATCTTTTATGTGCCTTTTTTTTCATAAAATTCTTATACCCCGTCATCACCGATGGCCTCCACCGGACAAGCGTCCAGGGCTTCGCGGCAAAGTTCTAACTCTTCGTCTGTGGCGGGTTGTTGATAGACAAAAGAATAACCGTTGTCATCACACCGGGTGAAGTTTTTCGGGGCGGTATCACGGCACACGTCGCAATCAATACATTGTGAATCAACATAGAATTTGCCGCGGGTATTTTCGGGTAATTTTTCTTTTAACTCTGCCATTTATTTAACCGTTGCAATGCATTCAATTTCAACCCGGGCATTGAGAGCCAAACCGTTTGCCCCTAATGAGCTGCGGGTTGGCAAATGCTCTTTGAAGTAGGTCACATAAACCTTGTTCATCTCCGGCCATTCTTTCATATCAGCAATCATCACGGTGCACTTAAACACCTCGTTCAATGAAGAACCGTGCCGTTCAAGCGCCGATTTGATGTTTTCAAAAATCTGTTTGGTTTCGGCTGAGATCCCGCCCGTGACCAACTTTCCTGAAGCATCCGTCCCAATTTGTCCCGAAAGATAGATCATATTTCCGACCCGGACAGATTCGGAAAACGGATAGCCTTTCAAAGTCAGCGAGGAAAGATATTCGATTTGGCTTCGTTCATATTTCGGCGGAATCAGATTGTCGGGACTTTCTGCCTGCCAAAAGATCGTCACTACCCACCAGCGCGTTCCATCAAAAAGGAGTTGAAAACTATTGATGCCGCGTAAAAACGGTTTTTCGTCGTCTTTTTGACGTCTGGCCTCGTAGGTCGAAAATATCTGGACGATGTTGCCGAAAGTCTCGGTTTTGCGGGCTACTTCTTTTTCGTAAAACCCGTCTTTGGCAAAGATCGGTTCGACCCGTTTGACGTAACCTTCAGGCGTTAACGGCGTGGCACCGAAGACTTTAGTTTCCGGATTTTTACTGGTCGGAATTAACCGGGCGTCTTTGTAAAAAAGCGAATGGAATCTATCCCAATCTCTTTTTTGCCCGGGATCGCCCGAAATCACGTCATAGACGGCTTTGATAATCGCGTCAACCGAGGCCACATCGGCAGAATTTGCCGGCTTACTTTCAGTTGTTTGCGCCATAGTGGTTTGAAAAATAAATAAGCAAAGAATTGTTGTCAAAAATTTAATCATCATTTCCTTTCCGTCAAATCAATCATTCTTTGAAGGGCAACGAGGGCAAAATGTTTGGTTTCATCGTCCACCACGATTTCGTTGACCACATTTCCGTCCAAAAGATTTTCCATCGCCCAACACAGATTTTGCGGTGCGATTCGATACATCGTGGCACACATACAGAGGTCGGGTGCCAGCAGTTGGATATGTTTGTCAGGAAACCGTTTAGCTAACCGACTGACCAAATTTACTTCGGTTCCGACGGCCCATTTGGTTCCGCTCTCGGCCGATTCGATGGTTTTGATGATAAAAGAAGTTGAGCCGTTCAAATCTGATTTTTCGACCACTTCGATCGGACATTCGGGATGAACTATGACTTTGATTCCCGGCACCTCGCGGCGAACTTTATCAACGTGCCAATCTTTGAACCGTCCATGAACGGAACAATGGCCTTTCCAAAGGATAACTTTGGCGTTGTGCAAATCTTCCTCGGTGTTTCCGCCGAGTTCGAGATACGGATTCCACAAAACCATTTTATCGAGCGGAATGCCGAATTTTGCGCCCGTATTTCGACCGAGATGTTGGTCGGGGAAAAAGAGCATCTTGTCAAACTCTTTCAAATAATGTTCAAAGAGCGGGACGGCATTTGACGAAGTGCAAACCACGCCGTCGTGACGGCCGCAAAACGCCTTGATGGCGGCGGTCGAATTCATATAGGTTATCGGCGCCACCTTATTTTTCAGCACCCCGATTTCGCGCAACTGCTCCCAGCAATCTTCAACCTGGTCAACATTTGCCATATCGGCCATGGAGCAACCCGCTCCTAAATCCGGCAAAATCACCCGTTGTGAATCTTTCCCGACAATATCGGCCGATTCGGCCATAAAATGGACACCGCAAAAAACGATATAATCAGCTTCTGTCTGCGCAGCCATCACTGAAAGCTGGTAAGAATCGCCCGTCAAATCAGCGTGGCGAATAACATCATCGCGCTGATAATGATGCCCGAGAATGATGACCTTTTGACCCAGTTCCCGACGGGCCGACTCGATTCGATCCGCGAGTTCGGTCTCACTCATGACCAAATAATCTTCTAACTTTTTTAACTCTTCTAAAACGGCTGACATAGTGTTCAAAATTCCTTAGATGTCTCAGATTCAATCAAATACTGAACTGATTTGTTTCGAGATAGTTTTTCACAAAGGATAAGAATTTTTCGGCATCCGCACCGTCCACAATGCGATGGTCGTAGGTTAAAGCAAAATACGCCATTGAACGGATGGCAATGTAATCGTCGCCCTCGGCTGAGGTCAAAACTTTGGCCCGTTTTTCAATGGTGCCGAAATTCAAAATCGCAACTTGGGGTTGATTGATAATCGGAGTGCCGTAAAGCCCTCCGAAAGTTCCGGTGTTGGTGATGGTAA
>JANOEF010000679.1:0-4095 GCA_031413075.1 Acidobacteriota bacterium
TGACTTTTTTGATTCAGATTAAGGATAAAAAATTATCACAAAAGGACTTGATACAGGAGGATATTTAATCAAATGCTCGGCAAAAACATTATTCACAAAGCAACAAGTTTCGTTTTAGCACTTACCATTTTGTGCATGTACTCAATGGTCGCTTTAGCAGGAACTCAAGACATTACAGGCGAAATTACGGTTACCGGAAGCGTTAGTGTCAACGGTCAATCGGTAATTTCTAACTCGACCGTTGTTTCAGGCAGTACCATTGTGACCGGCGCCAATTCGTCGGCGGTTATCAATTTAGGAAAAACAGGTCGTTTGGAAGTGCTGGCCGGTTCAAATTTAACTTTGAAATTCACCGATGGCAGCATCACCGGAATTCTTTCAGAAGGTAAAGTCCGCGTCTCCAATAACGCCGGAATTGCGACTACGATCACCACTAAAGATATGGTAGCCATTGCCGATGCAGGGCAAGCTGATGTCTTTACAGTAGAAGTTGAATGCTCGCACACTCACGTTGACTCAATTTCAGGGTTGGTCACAATGAGAAATGGCAACAATGATAAACAAGTTGCCGCCGGGACCGATGCGACTGCAGGTAATCTGACCCAAACCGGTTGCAAACCTTGTACCAAAGTAAACCCGAATCCAGGTGTTTTCCCGATTGCTGGCGGCGGTTGGTTAGTTCCATTATTGGTTGCAGCAGGTGGCGGTGTCACAGCCTGTTTATTCCTCTGCGGCAACGGTGTGAAGAAAATTAACGGCACAGTTACTGTGGCCAGTGGGAACAGTTAAGAATTTTGAACATTAGGCATTTGATTTTGTCAGCGTAAAATGTTCATATTATTATGCGAGTCATTTTTAAGATGGCTCGCATATTTTTTTCATTATTTGTGAATCTTTTAACAAACTAATTTTTTATGCACATAGCGGTAATTGGAACAGGATATGTAGGATTGGTGACAGGAGCGTGTTTCGCCGAATTTGGCGTCGAAGTGACCTGTGTGGATGTAGATGAAAAGAAGATCGAAGGTCTCAAAAAAGGTATTATGCCAATTTATGAACCTGGACTAGACAACATCGTTGAAAAAAATCACAAAGCCGGACGGCTTCATTTCACTACTAATATCAAAACGGCAGTCGAACAGGCTTTAGTAGTTTTTCTGGCCGTTGGAACACCGCCGAAAGCAGATGGCTCGCCCGATATGAGTTATTATCAGCAAGCCGCTTTAGACATTGCCGAAGCCATGAACGGGTACAAAGTTTTAGTCACAAAATCAACTGTTCCGGTCGGCACGGGCAGATGGTTGCGTGAATTTGTGGCGGAACATCAAAAAGTGGTGACTAATTTCGGCGTTGCTTCGAATCCCGAATTTTTGAGAGAGGGAGCAGCTATTGACGATTTTATGCGCCCTGACCGGGTTGTGGTGGGCAGTAATGAGCCGGACGCGATTGCAATTATGAAAGATCTGTATCGTCCGCTTTATTTGATTGAAACACCAATCGTGATTACCTCGTTGGAAGCGGCTGAACTCATCAAATATGCGGCTAATGCTTTCCTCGCCACTAAAATTACTTTTATCAATGAAATCGCCAATTTATGTGATGCGATCGGTTGTGATGTTCACGATGTAGCCCGTGGAATGGGAATGGACAATCGCATCGGTCGTAAATTTCTTCACCCCGGCCCCGGTTACGGTGGTTCGTGTTTTCCGAAAGATACCAAAGCATTTACCAAGGTGGGCGACAAATATGGTGTCGAAACTTCAGTAGTTGATGCGGTTATTAAGGCCAATGATTTTCAGCGATTGGCGATGCTGCCAAAAATTGAAAAAGTTGTCGGCGACTTAAACGGCAAACATATTGGAGTTTTAGGACTTTCTTTCAAACCGGAAACCGATGATATGCGCGAATCTCCGGCGACTGACATTATTAAAGAGTTGCAAAAACGCGGCGCTACCATCAAAGCTTTTGATCCGGTAGCGATGGAAGAAGCGAAACATTCATTGCCTGATATTGAATACGCTCACGATGAATATGATGCTATCAAGGACGCCGACGCGCTCTTGATCATTACCGAATGGAATCAATTCCGGGCTCTGGACATGGACAAAGTCAAAGCCTTGCTCAAATCGCCAAAAATCGTTGATCTTCGCAATATTTATGAACCAACGGAAATGCGTGAACTCGGCTTTGAATATGTCGGTGTCGGCAGATAGCTAATTAAAATCCGATTTAATTAGAAAAGCGTCCGTGATCTTTTGATCATTGGACGCTTTTTTGTTTTTTGCTTATTTCCCTTTGAGCCAATTATTTCGATGATTCAGAGTTTCTGCCGAAACATTTGGCAAATCTTCTATTTTATATGCTGTGAATTTCTCGCCTGCGAGACTGATTGAATCGGTCCGAGTGAGTTTTAGTCCGACAAAAGCGAGTCCCTCATCATATGGCGGAACCTCTACTGAGTGAATATATCTTTTGAAAAAATCACTCATATCGGTCTCCGCGACTCCGGTTGTCACTTTTTCAAAATCTTCGACTGTGTAACCCCGCCCTTTCAAATAATAACTATCCTTGGGACTGTTCAAGTAAAACTCTTCATACATTTTCCGCATGACATCATCAAGCGATTTTTTACCGTTTGAGCGTTTGCGAACCATTAAATCAAGCGTTAACGCAATCAGCTCACCTTTCGGATAATAGCTGATGACGGTGTTAGCGAGATTTGTTCTTTGAATCTGTGAGGCCCGATCCAGAAACGGCGCAATGACTGATGATTCGACCGCACTGATCAACTTACTGCCCGGCGAATTCTCAATAAAATTAATCGTCCCGTTATAGCTTCCGATCAATTGTTTATTTGTCCAGAGTCCCGCCCGATGCTGCATCATTTTGCCGTAATAGTTGGTAAAGCCTTCGGCAATAAATAATCCGCGAGTGTTGACGGGTCGGGTAAAATCCCACGGGCCGAGCCCGACGGGTCGCAGCCGCTTCGCGTTCCAGACATGAAAAAATTCGTGAGACGCGGTGCTCAGCGCACCTTCATATCCTGCTTTCGAAGCCAATGTCTCGGTTTCAATGATTTGGGTTGAATTAAGATGCTCCATCCCATCTCCGCCCGATTCATTTCGGGGCGCAAAATGAAAAATAAAAGTATAGCTTTCATAGTCAGGGGCGGGCATCATAGCTGTTTGCGCTTGCACGATCTTTTCAATATCTTTGACCAGTTGCGGGCGTTTTCCGCCCTCATCGCCAAACGAATGAACCATCACCCGGTAAAGTTTGCCATCAACCCGAAACTCATCCACCGTCCAGTTTGGCGCAATTTCGGTTGGCGTATCAATCAGAACGTCGTAATCATCAAATTTCCACTCGGTTTGATTGGCACTTCCCATCCGCCCGTTGATGATTTTCCAATTCGCGGGCGGCTTAATTTTTAGCTGAACCAGGTCTTGTTTGTGATCGGCAACGTACATAAAAATCGTAGCGCCATTAAAATTTGCGTGTCGTTCATCGAGTTGGGAATGGGTTCCCGACAGATTATTAGCAAAAACTTTATAAGTGACGACAATTATATTTTGCTGCCGAGGAATAATGCGCCAGGTTTGAGTATCAATTCTGGTAGCCTCCAGTGGGGCCGAAAGACAATCTATAACGTTCGCCGGACATCCGGAAACGGCCCGAACCTCTTGTACTCCTTTGGCAAAATCTACCACCGCATAACGTCCGGGCGACCATCGCGGCATTTGCAAATCAATGGCTGATTCGGGCGAAGGTGTTTCAATCCGCATCTTGACCTCAAATAAATGCGAGGCCGGATTTGACATGCCCAACTCATAACTGATTTTAAAGGGACTTATTTGAGCCGATAAATTAGCGGCAAATAAAAATGTCAAAACGATTAACGGAATCTGCCTGACCACAAATTGAAATAAATGATCCATTACCTAAAACTCCATTAGGAAACTATTCTGATTTGTCTTAAAATAACATGTCTAGAGATAAATATTAAACCCCCATATTTGGTTTCTAAACGCTAGTTGAAATTATCTATCTTTAATGATTACAATAGAAGCCGAGGGTTGAAAACTCTGGCCTTTC
>JANOEF010000680.1:0-4402 GCA_031413075.1 Acidobacteriota bacterium
GTCAATCCGGGCCCGTAAAAGTTTGGCCACTTCTTCGATTTCTTTTTCGTCACCGTTCAAAATCCTTTCGGCACTGATCGTCAGAATCATCCCGTCAAGCGGACGATTTCCCCGATATTTTCTGAGCGTTTCTAAAATGCCGGTCCATTCGTCCGATTCGGCCGCTTCGGTTTGATACCGACCTGCGGTGTCCAAAAAAACCGCATCACTGGTCACGCGCCAGTCAATCTTTTTGGTCGGACGGATAAATTTTTGTTCCGACTGGCGTTGACTCGGGAGAGTTTGAAAATTCAGGTTCGAGGCCAGCGAAAGCGAACTTTTGCCGCTTTTCGGGTTTCCGATGATGAGATACCAGGGCAGTTCATAAACCGCGTCCTTGCCTGTTCCAAGGTTTGAACTGCGCAAAAATTGAACAGTTTCTTCGGCTGATTGGTTAATATCCTGAAAATCTCCCTTCGGCGCGTTTAGTTTTTGTGGAGCCGCCTCGGCTTTATCAGTTTTGCCTGCCTTGCCTGCTTCTGCCTGTTTTGCGGCTTCTTCTTTTTTCTTGGCCCGGCGCGAGACCACATAGCCGATGATGAGCGCGAACGGCAGCGTAATGAGAACTAACGCGATGGTCACAATTTTGTATTGATACGCTTGGGCGCCGCCAAAAGCAGAATCGGGAATGTAATACACGATCAATCCGACAATACCGTAAAATGAGGTCAGGAAGCCGAGTCCTAACGCCCAGGAAAGTTGACTTTTGTGCCAATTATTAGACATAGATTTCAGAGCAATTCACAAGCGAGATTTTTCGCCGAAGATAATTATTAAAAAACTAATTTGCTCATTTCACGATACAAAATGCTTGATGACCACACAAATAATACCAGATAAAGTAGCACGGCTGAACAGAGTCCGGCAAAAGCTGTAATTTTGGCCCAGGTCGGCATCCCTCGTTTTTTAGGCGGCAATGGTTGATCCTCGACGAGCCAATGCGGAGACAGTTCGACTTTTGAAATTTTTCCGACTTTAATCAGTGCATCGGCCGTCCGCTGCATGGTATCGCGAAGCTTATCCTGCTCATAGACGGCATATTTACCCTTAAACCCGAGCAACATAGAAACGTAATAAACCTCGACTGCATCGGCCGTTACTTCGATCTGTCGAATCAGTGCGTCAAGTTTGTCGAAGAATTTGTTGCCGGCCAGGTGCTCGCCAAAATGTTCAAGCTGGATCGGATATTTTTCCCACTCTTCTTTGAGATTAAAATCATTGGTCAAAACAGCTTCATCTACAAAAGAAGCCAGACCGAACTTAGTGACCTGAATCAGGCTTTCCCGATACCGATAGCGCAAAGCACGGCTTTCAAATTCTTGTAAAAGTTGGTTGATTTTAGGGCGCAATTCGTTTGAGGGCTGGACTATACCCGCCTTCAAACGCAAAATCAGGTCAAAAATCGGACCCGCAAAGGCCACTAAATCATTATTCTTATTTTGTCGTTTCGAAGTAGTTTGTTCGCTCATTTCAGCTGCCAAATACAAATGCGTTTTATTTACCAAAAATATATCAGATTTTTCGGCAAATTACCCGAAAAAAATAACAATTCTGAAAGGACTCGGCCGATCACGGTTTAACCGCATACATTTCCAATTTTTTATCGGGAATTTTTTCCGGCACATAGATCGCAATCACTTTGGAACCTTTGATTCCTTCCCAATAAGCCCCGGTCGAATCGAGCATAAAATAGCGAAACCCGATGCGGGTTGGAATGGGCGCCGGCGGCGGGTTGGAATGCGAAAGAACCACGCCCGGGAGAGCGCGTTCGACCACCGTGTTGACAACATCGCGTGAAGCGATTTTGATGAGCCGCGGAATTTCTTCGATCAGTTTGGCTTCGGGCATTTGGGCGTTGACCGCCAGATAAAATTCGGCTTCTTTCAAGAGCCGGTCGTCCTCGACCCGGCCGATATACATGGTTGGCGAAATCTTTTCCAAAGGAATTGCCACGCACCGGCTCGGAATAACGGTTTCGAGCAGGTGTTCGAGCTGTTTGGTCAGATTGTAAAAAGTAAAATAGAGGTCTTCGTGGTCGTATTTAACGATGTCCTTCGGATGCAGATCGGTCGAAAAAGTTATCATTTTGCCGGCCAGTCCGGCCATCTCGAGATAGAGTTTTTCGGGATGCACGAGCGGCGTATGAAAATAATGTGACATTATCGGAATCGAAGAATTTACTGTGTGTAAAAGCCAAAACACCGCGATTTCAGAAGTGGTGAAATCGGCTAAAGACGACGTTCGCTGCCGGCGTTGATCGCCCAATTCATTACTTTTGGTAATCAGAATATCGAGCACCCGGCGCAGCATATTAGTCAGCCAGACATTGGCCGTGACTTTTAAGATCGGCGGAATAAATTCTTCTGAGATCTTTAATTGACCGGTCGTTGTTTTTTTGAGCTCGGCGATTTTGATAGTGGTGAAACCGTCGCGCAACTCGTCATCAAAAATTATCCGTAAATTTGGACGGGCAAAAGCCAACGGTTGTTCATTTGTCCCGCTGGTTTCGTCCTTGGCTAGTGACCCCTCTTGCAAAAATCGTAAATTGAGGTCGGCTTTTCCGCCACTGGCTTGAAAATTGGCCGTTCCGAACTTTTTAGCCGGAATCGCCAGATGCACGCCGAGTGTATCGGCTTCGGGGCCGAAATGATCTTTGACCGGACGCAGATCGGGGACGGCATCGGTATCGGGAAAATTTATTACCAATCCGTCTGACAAAACAGCCCGACAGCTTGTCACCTGAAAATTTCCGTTGGCGATTGCTTCGTGATTTATTTGGAGGTCTAAAACTCCGTATTCATAAGAGACCACAGACCGCAGACGCGAATTCAGAAGCTCTTCCTGGTAATTATCGGCTTGCTGAAAATGATGCGGGGTAAGAAGCATCCCTTCATTCCAGACGACTTTACGATATTTGCTCATAATTGAAGTGATGACTGACGATAACTCGGACAGCATTAAGCCGTAAATAACAACACGCTTATTTATTTGATTTTGTTACTTATCGCGTTTTTTGTCAATCATTTTCGCCCTTTTGATGACAACTCAAAAAAAGCCATTCGACGTATTTTCTAAATTCTGACTCAAGACCTGAAAAATTAAACTGCTCAGTAGTTGCTTAAGGCTTTCGGATTCACCACAATCGAGGGGTAACGAATCTGAAACTGAAGTCGAAACCGTCGGTGGTAGCATAAGGTTTAAGTTAATTTGAGTCTTGAGACCAGCTGAAAACCCCTGTGCCGGGGGCAGCAGCCTTAAAAAACCAGCTTATCCGCTTGAACATTAAACTCTTGCGGGTTTTGGGTAATGGTCCCGATGGCGAGGTATTTGAGGGCATAATCAAATTGGGCGTCGGTTAATTTTCCGTTGGCTTTGAAGAACCAGATCGAACGGAAGGTTCGTGCGCTGCCGGTTTTATGTTCGCCGAAAACGCTGGCGGTGGTCCTTAATGTTTTGCCCGGGGTGTTATTACTTTGTGCGGCAATGATCAACAGATCATCGTCGGCGCTGTCACTGCGGAACTCGTTGCGGATACTTGCCAGAGGCTCGAGCAGTTTCTGCGCGACGTCCAGGACACTGCCGGTGTTATTATTGAGTTTAGCCAATATTGCGGCGTTCGCCAAAAATTGCGGCGTCAGATTTCTGGAGTTGGCAAGTTCTCGAATCTTCTGGTCATTTTTTTTCGCGTCACTAATATTTTCGGCTAAAGCTTTCGAGCCTTTGAACTGATTTACTCGCGGAATCAGCAGAGCCAGTTGGGCATCGGTCAAAAAGGCATTCGGATCATTCGTGGCCATCTTTCGCAAAAACGAATTAGCGTTGGCGGCGATTTTTTCATTCTCGCTGATCGTTTTCGGAGTGGCGGGAATGTCTTCGGTCGAATCGGGGGTCGGCGGAGTAACGGTCGAATTATTTCCGCCCGAAGGCGAATTGGTCGGAGTTGGTGTTTCTGATCTGGTTGGTGATTCAGTTTTTTCAGGAGTCGGCGAATCGTCGGGGGTCGGGGGTCGGACAGAATCAGAGCCTTTCCCGTTTTTGACCACCTCAGCTCCGTTATTACCTCGCGAAATCAGAAAAATAGCCCCGATCAGAATCACGATCACCAGTCCGAAAATCGGTACGGCAATAAAAAGCAGTGGTGACAGTGAACTTTGATCTGTGGACGACGATCCGCTGCTGCCCGAGGATGAGGCTCCGGCTGATGAGGACCCGGCTTCATCATCATCATCATCATCATCGTCGCCGGCGGCGGAACCCCCGCCTTTTTTATCCGCTTTATCTTTATCAGAGACGATTTCAATTTCTATGACCAGCCCGCCGAGGTCTAATCTGTCGCCGTCTTTGAGTGCGATCGGCTTTTCTA
>JANOEF010000681.1:0-3091 GCA_031413075.1 Acidobacteriota bacterium
CCGGAGGCGGTGATCGCCTGGTATGCGGTCGCCCGCCTCGGTGGGGTGTCGGTCACCACCAACACACGGAGCGTTGCCGCCGAACTCGAGTACTTCATCGGGCACTCGGGCGCGGTGGGGGCGATCACCCAGCCGAAACATGCCGCACTGGTCGCCGAGGCCGGACCGGGACTGGACTGGATCGCGGTCACCTCCGACAATTCCGGTGAGCCGCCGGCGTCGGGCGACCTCGACGACGGCCACCTCTCGTTCGACTCCCTCGACGGCGATGCCGGCTCGGTGCCGGCGCTCGATCGGGACCCGCTCCGCCCGGTCGGGATCCTGTTCACATCGGGTACCACGTCCAAGCCGAAGGCCGTGGTCCACACCCACGGCAACGTGTTGTGGGCGGCAAAGGTCAACCCCACCAACATCGACTTCCGGGCCGACGACGTCTACCTCTGTTATCTCCCGTTCTTCCACGTCAACACCCAGGGGTGGGCCATCTGGTCGGTGCTGGGTGCCGGCGGCACGGTCGTGCTCCAGCCCAAGTTCTCGGCCAGCCGATTCTGGGATGTCATCGCGCGTCACGCCGTGACCCACATCTCGCTGATCCCGTTCGTGTTCAAGGCGATCGGCGGCGACCCGATCCCGGAGCACACGGTGCGCGTGGGCGTCTTCGGCCTCATCATGCCGATGCTCGACGCGTGGCTCGGAATGCGCGTGATCGCGGCCTATGGCATTACGGAACTGGTCGGACACTGCATCCGCTCCAGTCCGTACGAGAGCTATCCGGATCTCGCCATGGGCAAAGTGGCACCCGGATACGAGATGCTCGTCGTCAATGAGGAAACAGGCGGGATGGCCGAGGTCGGTCAGATGGGTGAATTGTGGATACGGGGGGTGCGCGGAATCTCTGTGTTCCTCGAGTATCTCAACAATCCCGAGGCGAACGAGAAGATGTTCACCGCGGATGGGTGGTGTCGCACGGGCGACATCGTGCGCCTGACTTGGTTGAGCTGACCGCCAGACTATAAGCATGTTCGCCAAAAACTTCTTTGATTGCCTTGGTTTCAAACCTATCGTTATAGGGCGTCGAAGTGCCGTGGGCATTGAGATAACCGACTTCTTCGGGATGAACTTCGGCATCTTTAAGGGCTTTTTGCATCGCCCGGATCGCTCCTGAACCGGTTTCATCCGGCATGGTCTGATGAAATCCATCGCCGGTCATCCCGTAACCAACAATTTCGGCATAAATCTTGGCACTGCGGCGTTTGGCAAATTCGAGCTCTTCCAGAATCAGAATTCCCGCGCCTTCGCCAATCACAAAACCATCCCGGTTTTTATCAAACGGACGCGAGGCTTTTTGCGGATTTTCGTTAAAGGTCGAAAGGGCCTTCATCGAATTAAACCCGGCAACCGACATCGGAGTAATGGCAGATTCCGCGCCGCCGCAAATCATCGCATCAGCATCCCCACGCTCGATAATCCTAAAACTATCTCCGATGGCATGGGCGCCGGCCGCGCAAGCGGTCGCGGTCGCTGAGTTCGGCCCTTTGGCGCCAAAACGAATCGAAACATTTCCGGCCGCCAAATTAACAATTGCCGAGACGATAAAAAACGGCGAAACGCGATTTGGTCCGCCGCTTAAAAGTTTATCGTGTTCGCGTTCGATGGCCCAGAAATCTCCGATCCCCGAACTAATGTAAGTCCCGATCTCAAAGGCATTTGACTCATCAATGACGAGCCCGCTGTCTTTCATCGCCTCTTCTGCCGCAAAAATTGCAAACTGCGAAAAAGCTCCCATTCGGCGAGCTTCGCGTTTTTCGATAAGCGTCAACGGATCAAAATTTTTGACCTCAGCCGCAAACTTAACGTCAAATTTTTCCGTATCGAATTTTTGGATCAGGTCAACCCCGCTCCGACCAGCCATCAGTGAATCCCAGGTTTCGCTGACGCTGTTGCCGCAAGCATTGATTAAACCAAGTCCGGTCACGACCACACGACGTCTCATATTTTTATTAATTATTAGTTGCTGATTGTTAATGGTTAACTGGCTCAATAAAAATTAACCACTAACTATTAACAATGAGCCGTTAACTAATCTTTTTTATGTTGTTCAACGAAAGCATATGCGTCACGAACAGCCTGGATTTTTTCGGCTTCTTCGTCTGGAATTTCGATGTCGAATTCTTCTTCAAAACGCATCACGAGTTCAACCAAATCCAATGAATCTGCCCCTAAATCTTCGATAAAGCGAGCGTTTTCAGTAACTTCCGCCTCATCTACACCTAATTCGTCAACAATAATTTGCTTAATTTTATCTTGAACTTCTGACATATTTTCTCCTAACTGTTTTTATCTAATTTGATAGCTTATAAATTTTATTTCCGGAAAACAAATAGAAAACTTACGCGCCGCCTACTCCTTCCGAATCTTTTGTTTGTTTAGAATTATTTCCGAAACTTGCCAAACTATTTTTTAAGGTCTCGGTGTTTTCAACATTCAAACAATTTACCTCGCGGTTAATTTGCCTGACTAAACCGCTTAATACTTTTCCGGCTCCGACTTCGACAAAGGTTCCAACCCCGAGTTGGACTAAGTTTTCGACTGATTGCAACCAACACACCGGGCTTGAAACCTGTTTCGTCAAAGCTTCGCAAACTCTTGAACCATTTGAATTTATTTCAGCTGAAACATTTTCGATGAGCGGAAAACGCAAATCGTTATATTTTAATTTTTTCAAATCTTCCTGTAATCTTTCCTGGGCCGGCATCATCAGTGCACAGTGGAACGGGGCGGAAACATTTAATTTTATCGCTCGTTTCGCTCCTTTTTCCTTCAAAATTTCACAGGCCCGGTCAATCGCCGCCGCATCTCCGGCAATCACTATTTGCGAAGGCGAATTGATATTTGCCGGACTGCAAACCTGCCCTTCGGCTGCTTCCCGGCAACCATTTTCAATAGTTTCAAGATCGAGTCCAAGAATGGCCGCCATCGCGCCGACGCCCACCGGAACAGATTCTTGCATATAAGTGCCGCGTTTGCGAACTGTTTGAACCGCATCCGTGAACGACATCGCATTGGCCGCGACCAGGGCCGAATATTCACC
>JANOEF010000682.1:0-2984 GCA_031413075.1 Acidobacteriota bacterium
CCATTTTTTATTTAGAAAGATTGCAGTGTCATTTTAATTTAAATTAGCCGAAGGACAAAGCGTTTTAAGGAATTTACAGAAAATTGACCGATAAGTTTTGCCTAAATTGAGTATAACTACACAGAAAATGATGTAGTCCTACTCATATTATTCGTGTGGTCGCCTCTATTCCCAACTCCAACGGAGTGTCCTAAATTACTTTTTAAGACAATAACTTCAAAATATGGAGGAAACGAAGAAATGAAAACTAACCCGACCACAAATAGTGGGCTAATTAACCCAAAGTTTATTAAGACAAAAATCATATTTGCTTTTTTGATTTTATTTACGATTTATAGCTTTACTGCCTTGGCACAAGATGAACAACTTGACGAAACCACGCTTCCAATCTTTATGATTCAAATGAAGTTTGGAGTTGGCTCAAATTTGTCCGGTCCCGATGCAACGCCGAACAGTTTAGCCATTCAGGAAAAATGGGAAAAGCAAAACCTGATTGGAAAAACTAAAAAACAAGCCATGGATATTCTTTTTGAGGATGTTAAATCCTTTGTAAAAGATGAGGAAACATTAAAAAATATATGGGATTTTTGGAATGGAGTGCGGAAACCGGATCCAACCTCTCCTCTGACTAACTCGGCGGAAACTGCGGATAAAATAGATTTAGGCGCACGACCGCTTTCGCCAGGTGACATGAATAAAGTCATGAATTGGATAGCAGTGCGAACAAGTGCTTTGCGGTTGCCGTTTTGCTGGAAGCAAAGCTATGGACGCGGTGCGGGCGAAGTTTTGAGTAATCAATGCGCTTCCGGGTTAGAGAAAGACGGTTTGATTTGCTACAAGCAATGCAAAGCCAATTACAACGGTGTCGGTCCGGTATGTTGGGCAGATTGTCCGAGGAAATTCAACGACATAGGAGCTTTCTGCCAGAAACCGAGTTCATACGGACGTGGGGCGGGTTATGCCGTCTGGAATGAGGATAATTGTAAGAAAGATCATAAACAAGGGTGCGAGAAGTCGGGGGCTATTTGGTATCCGAAGTGCAAAAAAGGATTTCATGCTGTTGGTTGTTGTGTTTGTAGTCCTGATTGTCCTGATGGTTGGAATGATACCGGAACAGGCTGCACGAAACCAACCTACGGTCGGGGTGCAGGTGAAACTTTAGCCTGTAAAGCCGGACTGGAAAAAGACGGCTTGCTGTGCTACCCACAATGCAAAGAAGGAATGAACGGAGTTGGACCTGTTTGCTGGCAAAAATGTCCAAGCCAACAATCTTGGGACTGCGGCGCAGCCTGTGCAACCACCCAAGGGCAATGTGCTCTTGCCGTTGGCAAAATGGTAGTAGCACCAATTATGGCAGCCGTCAACATAGCAACTTTAGGTGCTTCAGCCGTAGCGACAGCACCAGCAAAAGCTGCCCAAGTAGGACAGAGCGTAAGTAAGATGAAACAAGCATATAACTCTGTCAAAGCCGCTTTTACGGCTGCTAAAGGAGATGTTGCAAAGATCGTAGGCGGTGCCGAGAACTTGAAAAAATTAAAAGAATCTGCCGAATTTGGCGAGAAAACATTCGTTGCCTCACTTGCCGTTGGGAGGGAGGTTGACCTATTTTCAAAAGAGTTTGCGAATAGCTTTGAAGAAATGACCAGCAAAGAAATTGCGGCTGAGATTGACAATCGTTTTGGAAAGGAAGCGGCATTTGAAATCAAACGACAATGGGGGATTCGACACCTTAATTTGATGTTGGAAGCCGATGGGTTCGCATCTGCAAATAACTTCCTTACTTTGGTGTCGGTTGTTGATCCGACCGGACTGGTTTCCGTGGTCGAAGCATTTACGCACCCGGTCTGTAAGGCAGATACTCCATTTCCAGATGTGACTGCCCTTTACAATCGTTAAAGTTTCAATAGACGCTTGGGGTGGAAAATCTTCAAGCGTCCACTTTTAAGGCTTTAGATTTGTCGAAAAGACAGGAGAAAAACAATGAACTTATTAAATATCAAACGCTTTTTTATCATCAATTTAGCAATTTTTATGTTTTGTGGAGTTTTCCAAATTCAAGCGCAAACCACAAAAACGGTTAAAATAAGTGCCAAGACACCGACCGTTTCCAATTCTGAAAAAGAAACAATCGAAAATATTGTTCGTGATTATTTGCTCAAAAATCCCATCATCATCCGCGAGGCATTGACGGCATTACAAGCCCAGGAGGAAAAAGAAAAATTTGAAAGAGCCGCGAATAATTTGAAAGAATTAAAATCTGAAATCTTTTCTGACCCGGATTCGCCGGTTGTGGGCAATACCAAAGCGGATGTCACCATTGTAGTTTTCTTTGATTACTATTGTGGCTATTGCCGAAAGACTTTGCCTGAACTAAAAACTTTATTAGCCAATGATTCAGCCATTCGGGTTATTTATAAAGAACTTCCAATTATGGGACCTCAATCACAAGTTGCCGCAAGAGCCGCACTGGCTGCCCAACGACAAGGAAAATATGCTGAATTTCACGATGCCCTATTTGAATCGGAAGTAGCCGATGAAGAAGTAATTAAAAGTATTTCAGATAAACTTGGATTAAACTACAAAACTCTCAAACAAGACATGGAAGATAAGAAACTTGATGAAGCAATAGAACGAAATCTCCGTTTGGCAACTGCTATCGGTGTTGAGGGAACCCCTGCCTATTTAGTTGGTGAGCAATTTGTTCCCGGAGCTATTGATTCGGACTCTTTAGCCAAAATTGTAGCGGAACAACGAGCCAAAAATGTTAAATCAAATAGCAGCAAGGTAATTGCTGAAACGAAAAAATAAGTCAATTTTTGAAATCCTGCTGATTAGCCCTCGATAATTTCGAGGGCTTTTTTCGATTAGACTGTTGTCAAATAATCAGATACAACAATTTACAGACGATTTGAAGTCCGCCAACGGACATATTTAGGAAAGATGTCTATTCTTAAAAATTGGCTTACAGTTTGGTACCCTTTGAA
>JANOEF010000683.1:0-5385 GCA_031413075.1 Acidobacteriota bacterium
GGCAAGGGGGTGGGTGCCTTGCAGCAATTTACTTCGGATAAAAACCAACTTTATGCCGCGATTGAAAAAGTCCGTTGGAATCCGATGGGACGCGCCGGGGTGAGTGCGTTCGCGCCGGTCGAACCGACTCTGCAGGAAATCGTTCAATCGAATAGTGCTACCCCGAGAACAAATACAACCGAAATATACGATGCCCAAACCCAGGCCGAAAAAGCCCGAATGACCGCCTTTGACCAACTCAGCGAAGATATTTTTGCGGTTGGAACGCTCGGTTCCATTAAATATATTGTCAACGGAATGAATGAATTACCGGGCAAAAAATCAATCATGCTTTTTTCTGACGGTTTTTCGATCTGCACTTCGTCCGATATGAAGAATGATGTCGGACGTTGCGACCAGATGCAGGCTGCTTTGCAGCGTCTAACCGATCTTTGCAATCGCGCTTCGGTGACAATTTACACTCAGGATGCACGGGGACTGACCTACGTCGGGATGACTTCACAGGACAACATTTCACTGGTGACGCAAAAAATTAATGAATCGGTGATGAACCGGACCGAAGAATTACGGGATAAACAACAAGGATTAGCGTATTTAGCGGCGCAGACGGGCGGGCGGGCGGATTTTAACAGCAACGACCTCAGTCGCGGGCTGGAAAAAATGCTCGAAGATACAAAAGGTTTTTACCTCATCGGATACCAGCCGGATTCCGAGACTTTTGATGCTAAAACGCGCCGATTCAATAAGTTAATCGTCAGATTGAAAAGAGAAGATTTGACCGTTCGCTATCGGAGCGGATTTTTCGGCATTGCCGATACCGATATTCGCCGTCAGGCAGTCCAAAAAGAAACTCCCCTCCAACAAATTGTCAAACCTTTGACGTCGCCGTTCACGGCCAATGCAATTAACTTAAAGCTCAATGCGGTCTTTGGAAAAGACGACAAAAACGGTTCGTTTATCCATTCATTTCTGCACATTGACGCCAAAGACTTGAAATTTACGGATGCCGCAAATAATTCGAAACAGGCGACTTTTGATATTTTAGCGATTAGTTATGGTGAAAACGGGGTAATCGTTGACCAGATCGGCAAAAATTATACGATCACCGTTAAAAATGAAGATTATCAAGCTATTTTGAATGACGGATTTGTTTATAACTTTGTTTTTCCGATCAAAAAACCTGGCGCGTATCAAATGCGGGTTGCACTGCGGGACGCCGCCACGACCGGAGTCGGTTCGGCGAGCCAGTTTATTGAGATTCCTGACCCCAAAAATGAAAACCTGACCCTGTCCGGCATTATTTTGGAGAATCTGACCGAAGCCCAATGGCGAGAGCGAAATTCGGCGCAAAACACCGGCCAAAATCAAACAAATTTGCTGATGGATACGGCTCTGCGCCGATTTAAGCGGGGCACGGTTTTAGCCTATTCCAATGAGATTTACAATCACAAACTTGATAAATCTCAAAAACCGCAATTGCAAACCCGGATCAGGATCTTTCGGGATGGGAAACTGATTATGGACGGCAAGCCAAATCCGTTTAACCCAGACGGGCCAACCAATCCTTCCAAACTGATTTTTTCCGGGGCCTTGGGATTGGGCGATGAAATGAAGCCCGGAGATTATGTTTTGCAGATTGTCATTATTGATAATTTGGCAAAATCAAAGCGTAACTTAGCTACTCAATGGGTTCAGTTTGAATTAACCGATTAGTCTGCAAAATATGAAAGAAAAAGTTCGTTGGGGAATTTTAGGCGCCTCCAAAATTGCAGTTAAAGACGTTATTCCTGCGATCCAAGCCGGCGATAATTGCGAGGTGACAGCAATCGCGTCTCGAGATTCGGAAAAATCAAAGCGCATTGCCGGGCGGTTGAATATTCCAAAATTTTACGGCTCTTACAATGAATTACTGACAGATACTGAAATTGACGCGGTTTATGTTCCGCTCCCGAATCACCTCCATACTGAATGGGCAATCAAATCTGCCGAAGCCGGAAAACACGTTTTATGCGAAAAACCAATCGGAATGAATGCTGCTGAAGTGCGCCGTTTGATCGAAGTTAGAGACCAAACGGGCGTCAAAATCCAAGAAGCATTTATGGTCCGAACTCATCCGCAATGGTTGGGGGTCAAGGACTTGGTGAAGTCCGGCAGAATCGGAAGTTTAACCGCAATCACAATGTTTTTTAGCTATTTCAATGACGATAAACTCAACATTCGTAATAAAATAGAAATGGGCGGCGGGGCGTTGATGGATATTGGTTGTTATTGCATCAATCTTTCACGATTTATTTTCGATGACGAACCAACCCGAGTTTCGAGTTTGATTCGAAGGGATTCGGAAACCGGGATTGATAAGCTTACTTTGGCAATGCTTGATTTTCCGAATGGTCAAGCGACTTTTACGTGTTCTACTCAGGCTGTTCCATATCAGCGGATGCAAATTATTGGAACGAAAAAGCGAATCGAAATTGAAATTCCGGTTAATTTGCCGGCGGATTCTCCAACTCGAATTTTTATTGACGACGGCTCAAGTTTTTATGGAAAGAATGTCGAAGTAATCGAATTTCTGGCGAGCAACAAGTTTAGGATTCAGGGAGAATTGTTTTCACAGGCGATTTTAGAAAACACGGCACAAGCCGTTTCGTTGGAAGATTCGCTCGCGAATATGTCTGTCATTGATGCGGTATTTCGTTCTGCCAAATCAAATAATTGGGAAACGGTATTGACTTAACAACACTTTTTGTTTCAATCTCAAGTGTTGTTATCCGGAACTTTAACAGAATGTTGTATGAATAATATAAGTGTTGCGGCCACCAGAGCAGAACACGAAAGATAGATGATACCCGAATAAAACGAGCCGGTTGTTTTGTCCAGATAACCAACCATATAAGGTCCGAAAAATCCACCCAAATTTCCTACCGAATTGATGAAACCGATTGAAACCGCAGCCGCAGCTTCGGTTAAAAAGGTCCCGGGAATTGACCAAAAAGAAGGCAAATAGCTATAAAGTCCGGCACAAGCCACGCAGAACATAGAGATTGCCAACAATGCATTATTCTGGGCTAAGGCACCGCAAAGGAGCCCAACCGAAACTGCCAAAAGGGGGATCGCGGTATGCCACCGGCGTTCGCTGGATCGGTCAGATAACCATCCGACTAACAGCATCATTATCAGGCCGCCGATATATGGAATTGAAGCAATTAGTGAAGTTTCAAAATTAGAATAACCAAAGCCTTTAACGATTGTCGGGAGCCAAAAATTAAATCCGTAGGCACTGGTTATTGCAAAAAAGTAACAGAGTGTCATTAAAATAACGTTTCTGTTTCGCAGAGCTTTCCAAATTGATTGGCCTCCGGCGGATTTCCGAGCCTGCTTTTCGATTTCCAATTCGTTTGAAATCCAATTTTTTTCGTCTGTTTCCAACCACTTTGCGTCTTTCGGTCTGTCAGTCAAATAAAAAATTGTCGCGATGCCTAAAATTACCGCCGGGAGTCCTTCTAAGATAAAGACCCACCGCCAGCCTTCGATGCCGAACCAGTTTATTCCTAAAATGTAACCCGAAATCGGAGCCCCTAAAATATTTGCCACCGGCACCGCGGTCATAAACATCGCCACCGCTTTTGCCCGATCTTGATAGCGAAACCAATGGCTCAAATAAACGATGACGCCCGGGAAAAAGCCCGCTTCTCCGACTCCCAGAAGAAAACGGGCAAGATAAAATTGATTCGTGTTTTGAATGAAGCCGGTCAGAATGCAAACGATTCCCCAAGAAATTATGATTCTGGCTAACCATTTTCTGGCACTCCACTTTTCAACCAAATATGAGCCCGGAATCTCAAAAATAAAATAACCAAAAAAGAAAATGCCGGCCCCAAAACCAAAAATTTCAGAATCGAAGCCAAGAGAATTACCCATTTCCAGCTTCGCGTAACCGACGTTGACGCGGTCAATAAACGCCACAATGAAAAGACAAATTAGAAAAGGCATGATGCGCCGGGTAATTTTTCTGGTTGTTCGTGCCCCGATGTCTTCTGCCGAATGGTTGTTTTGGGCTTCCATAGGTTTATTTGAAATTCACATTTTTGCTGAGTTTGAAATTTTTTTTCAGGCGAATATCTCTCGACGAACTTCCGACTAAAATATTGAAAATTCCTTTTTCGGCAATCCACGATGATGCGGCGGCCGAATAAAATGCAAAAGCCTTTTTCTTTAATGAAATCGAAACCGATTTTTTCTCGCCCGCCTTGAGAAAAATTTTCTCAAATCCTTTTAATTCTTTTGGCGGACGTGGCACACTTGAGTTCAAATCTTCAACATAAATCTGTGCAGTTTCGGCTCCGTCCCGTGTGCCCGAATTCCTGACTTCAAAAGTAATCTGAGCTTCGCCGTTTTTTCCGTTCGCGATTTGCAGGTTCGAATAATCAAAGGTGGTGTAAGACAGCCCGTGTCCAAAAGGAAACAGTGGTTCAATTCTATTTTGATCAAACCAGCGATAACCGACAAAAATTCCCTCCGTGTAGGCGAGCGATTTTCCGTCGCCGGGATAGCGGTTAAAGCCTGGCGAATCTTCCCACCGTTTCAAAAATGTGGCAGGAAGCTTTCCGGAAGGTGATAGTTTCCCGAGCAGCATCTCGGCGATGGCATTGCCGCCTTCTTGTCCGTAATAAAATGTTTGAACCACCGAAGGAATTTGTTTAATCCATTCGTCCATCAAAATCGGGGCCCCCGAAGTTAAAACGACGATCGTTTTCGGATTGGCTTGGGCCACTTTCTTAATTAATTCGACTTGCTCCGGTGGTAATTCCAAACTTTCGCGGTCGAGCGATTCAGCTTCAATGGCGTCGGAAAGTCCGGCAAAAACAATGGCAACGTCTGAGTTCTTTGCCGTTTCGGCAGCTTTTTCGGCAATATTTTCTTCCAAAAAACGCCAACCCAAAACGATGTCCGCGTTACCGATATTTTCATAATGATCAATTCGAATGCGACGAGGCTCGCCGGCTTTCAATTCGACGACCGCCGTTCCGGTCAGGGTGGCATGATCGCCCCAAACGTCAACTATCACTTTTTCGTCCATATAAAGCCGGCCTCCGTCGTTACTACTCAAACTGATCGAATATCGCCCGGAAACCGGTGCCACTAAAGAGCCGGTCCAGCGATTTGAAAACAGATCAGCCGGGAAGTTTTCGGCCGGTGTCCCGGTTGCCCAACGGAAATTGACCTGGGCATCGGTCCGGGTAAAAGCCGGTTTGCCTTCAAAATTCATATTGGCGAAATATTCGCCGGTGAGTCCATTCGATTTTCCGTCATCTGTTCGCAAGTTTTCGGCGGGAATCGGTTTGGTATCTGCGAGCGAAACAATACCGGGTGAAAAATTGATTTTGA
>JANOEF010000684.1:0-13921 GCA_031413075.1 Acidobacteriota bacterium
AATTAACCATGGACAATGGACAATGAAGAAAACCCAAAAACCCAAGTTAATCACCTATTTGCAAACTTTTCTTGATTTTCAAAATGTCGTAAAAATTTTTGCAGACCTGCTTATGATGAACAAAACTAATAATGTTCTGACATTACAAGTTGGCAACATTCTGTTAAATTGAAGTTGTGACGACTGCTAAAGAAATCGCCGCGCCGGATACTTTTGCTAATGCACTTGATTGGGCCGCAGAGGTCTTGCGGGTGCGTTTTGCCGAAGTTTTGTTTTTACGCGGTAACGCCCTCAATGCGGCAGACATCGAAGGCGTTCACCAAATGCGCGTCTCCATCCGTCGTTTGCGCAGTGCGTTACGCGATTTTTCGCCCTTGATGAAATCGTCGCTCCTCAACCAATCAAAAAAAGAGCTGAAAAGACTGGCGGATACGCTCGGCAATGCACGGGATCAGGACGTTGCCATGGCTGCCCTGGAAAAATTGCGCGACCAGGCCAATCACGAAAAGATCAAACAAGACATTGAAAAGAAGCTTGAAAAACGTCGGAAACTGCGAAAAGCGACACAGCACGAGTTAGAAAAAATTCTGGCTGAGTCTTCGTTGTCCGATTTAACCGAAGATTTTTCAAAAGCGATTGACGACGCCATTAAGAAAAGCAAAAAATTATCCGAACTGACCGCCAGCGAAGCCGGGCGTGAAGTAATTTCCAACAGTTTGCTGGAGTTTTGCGATCTGAGCGCAAGTCTATACAATCCATTTAACTGTGAGAAACTGCACGAACTACGCATCTCGGCGAAACGTCTGCGCTATGCCATCGAACTTTTTACCATTTGTTGGGGCGAACAGATTTCGCCGTTTGCCAAAGAAATAACTGAGATGCAGACCGCTTTGGGAGAACTTCACGACAGCGACATTTGGATTGAAAATTTGAGCCAGCGATTGAGTCAAGAGAAAGGCAAAAAACGTTCCGCCGACTTTTGGCTTTTATCCAAATTTACCAGAAATCGCACCAAACATTACCGAGCCGCACTTCGGCTCTGGAGCAGGTGGCAGAAAACTAAATTTATCAAAAGACTCCGGTTGGTTTTAACGACTGATAGTTAAGCACCAATGCACAATTAACCATGGACAATGGACAATGGACAATGAAGAAAACCTAAAAACCCAAGTTAATCAGCTATTTGCAAACTTTTCTTGATTTTCAAAATGTCGTAAAAAATTTTGCTGACCTGCTTAATCTGAGGTTTGAGTTGAAATCAAAAACAGAATTAGACGCTGATTTTCACAGATAAGGCAGATTTATGTTGATTCTTTCTCAAACATTTTAACTGTATCGGTCAATCTTTTTAGTAAATCTGCGAAAATCTGTCCAATCTGTGTTCATCCCATTGTTTATTTTTCGATTTTCACTCGTACCCCGTTCAAAGCCGCATTTCCGGTAAGCTCATCAAGCTCCAGTTCATCGGTCAGATCATTAATCGAAACTCCGGCGTAAATTGCTGCTGTGTCAAGTTTGACACCTGCCTGGGCGTGTCCGTAGCCGTGCGGGATCGAAACCACCCCGGGAGCAATGTTTTCGCTGATTTCGCACGGGATTTCGACTTTTCCGACTCGCGAAGAAATCGTCACCAGCTGATTATTCTGAAGTTTTAATTCATCTGCATCAGCCGGATTTACCATTGCCGTGCAGCGATTTTTACCTTTCATCAATCGTTCGGAATTATGCAGCCACGAATTATCGTCACGCAAATGCCGCCGGCCAATGAGGCTAAACGGAAATAATTTGTCAGCTACAATATTCGCTTCATTTTTTAATCGTTCGAGATCTTTGACAAAGACTGCGGGAGCCAGATTTATCCGTCTATTTGTGGTCAATAAACGATCCGGCAAAGATGGCCGGAGTTCCCCCAGATCAATTCCGTGCGGGTTTTGTTTTAATTTCTCAAGCGAAAGCTGATATTTTCCGAACATGAGGCCTAAACCCAGTTTAACTTCGGGCGGCTCCGTTTTGAGAACTTCAGTTTTGCCGCTTAAACGGTGGACGAGTTCCTGAAAAATCTCCCAATCATATTTGGTGCCATCGGGTTTGGCAAAAAGCGGTTCGGAATATTTAGCCGTGTTGCGGACTGCAAAACTGTTGAAAATAATGTCGTAATGCGAGCTTTCGAGATTTGAAACGGGCGGTAAAATAATTGAAGCATGACGAGTGGTTTCGTTGATATAAAAATCAATCGAAACCATAAATTCGAGACTTTCCAACGCTCTACCGAGTTGCGAGCCGTTCGGAGTAGAAAGCACCGGGTTTCCGCAGCTCGTCAGGAGGGCTTTAATTTGCCCGTCACCTTCGGTCAAAATTTCTTCGGCCAAGGCGGCCACCGGCAATTCGCCCATAAATTCGGGCAACTTTCGGACCCGGCTCTGCCAACGATTGTAAGTTTGGTCGCCTTTGGTCGCCTGCAAAAGGTCAAACGCCGGACTGGTGAACATGGCTCCGCCGATTCGGTCAAAATTTCCGGTCAAAATGTTGATGGCATTGATTAGCCACTGACACAAACCGCCGAATTTTTGCACCGAAACGCCCATTCGCCCATAGCAAACTGCACTTTCGGCCTTAGCAAATTCAACTGCCAGCCGTTCAATTTCCGGCGCCGAAATACCTGTCATTTTTTCCGCTTTCTCGGTCGTCCATTCGTTTGAAATTTCGCGCAGAGTCTCGATACCGTCAGTAAATTCAGTCAATCTTTCGGGGTTGACGAGGTTTTTAGCAAAAAGCGTGTGGATAACGGCCAAAAGAAAATAGGCATCCGTCGCGGGTCTAATGAACAAATGCTCGCTCGTCACCCGGGCCGTTTCGGTTTTGCGCGGATCTATCAAAACGATTTTTCCGCCCCGGTTTTTGACCGCTTCGAGCCGATTTTTAACATCCGGTGCAGTCATCAGACTGCCGTTCGAAGCCAGCGGATTTCCACCTAAAATCATGAAAAAATCAGTCCGGTCAAGGTCGGGAATCGGAATCAAAAACGGGTGCCCGAACATTAATTGACTGGCAAAATGGTGCGGTAGCTGATCAACCGAGGTCGCCGAATAATTGTTCCTGGTTCTGAGAGCTTTGAGAATTTCCCGGCCGTTGAGCATCGTGCCGAGATTATGAACCGATGGATTGCCCTGATAAACGGCGATTGCATCTCTTCCGAACCGGGTTTGGATGTCGAGAAGCTTGTTCGCAACTTCGTCAAAGGCTTTGTCCCAACTTATTTCCTGCCATCCGTTTGCGGTTCGTCTGACCGGTTTTCGTAAACGATTTTTGTCCTCGTAAATGTCCTTGAGGGCGACCGCTTTCGGGCAAATATGACCGAGTGAGAACAAATCGGCGTGGTCGCCTTCGATTTTCAGAATTTTGCCGTTTTCATGCGTGATTTCGAGTCCGCAAATCGCTTCGCAGAGATTACAATTTCGATAATGTTTTTCGGGCATATTGGTTTTAAAACAACTTGACGTGCTGATTGGTTTCGGCAACTTTTTCCCGAACCGTTTCGTTCGTCAATTCAATCCGCGGATTTAGCTGATAATCAGCCTTGAGCGATATTTCGCCGCATTTTCGAACGGCTTGCCGATGCGCAAAATTCCACTCCGCAAACGGTAAATTCAGTTGATTCGAAATGATTTCGGCAAAATTTTTGATCTCGGCCGGATACTTGGTTTCTTCGTAAAAAATTTCGATTTGATAGAGTTTTTTCTCAAAAAATCGTAGATAGAAGGCCCGCACTCCGCTCAGACTGGCGGGCGGTTTTTTGCCGATATAGTTTTGAAAAAATCGGTAGTCGCCATCACTTTTGGTCTGTATTTTCAACCTTTTGCCGAGTGTTTGGCTGACCTCTTGAACCGAATTTCCGAGCCGGAGGTTGAATAAAATTTCGGAGGTTTGATCAATGGGCGTGCAAATTGCCCGGGCCGAAACAAAACCAGGAGAACTGACCACGAGCCATAAAAAGACCAAAATTTTTATCGGCAAGAATTTCATTTTTAATGAAAAAACCTTTTGGGCTGTGATTATATCAAATCGGGTAAATTTTGAGAAAAATTAAGCCGAAATTTTTGTGAACCGACGTCTTTCGCAAAACTACGGCGTCTCACTTAACCATTTGGCGTGCCAGTAAGTTTCGGAAAATTTTTCGAGTCGGGTTTTGATGGATTCTTCAATTTTTGTAATTTCCGATTCAAAAACATCCCGCTCGACCAGCTTTTCCAGGGCATTCAATTCATCGAATTGGACCAGAATGTTGATGGTGTCCTCAGAGATTTTCAATTCGTCCATCTTATCCAAAAAATTTGGGCGTCCGATGGTCCAGATTCCTGCTTCCGAAGACCAAATATTAGATTTGATAGTTGCCAGTGTCCCGAGCGCGAGACATAAAACAAAAGGCTCGAAGGTATCTGCCCTGACCGATAATTGTTCGTAATTTTCAGACATATTGTATCGCTAAAATCATTTTCAAAGTCTCAAACTTAATTATCGGATAAAGTTAAAAATGATTAAAGTTTGAAAGGTAAAAACTTACCCGTAAAAGACACGAAACACACGAAAAATAGCCCAAGCTTTGTTTTTTCGTGTGTTTTAGCGTTTTTCACCTTAGCAAATCTTCCGTTAATTTCTCAATGGTTTACCGGTTTTGAGCATGGCCGCAATCCGTTCTTGAGTTTTACGTTCGCCGCAAAGACTCAAAAATCCTTCGCGTTCCAAATCGAGCAAATATTGTTCGCTAACCTGTGAAGCGTGATTTAACTCGCCGCCGCACAATATTTTAGCGATCTTTTTGCCGATCAAACAATCATGTTCAGAGGCGAATCCACCGCGCTGCATCTGCGAAAGCGCAATTTTGAAGGCTGCCATTCCGGCTTCGCCCATCGCGTAGATGTCCGAGCGCGGAACCGGCTGAACGTAGCCGGCGGCCGCCAGATTTAGGACTTCTTGTTTGGCATCGGCAATGACACGGTCGCCGTTCATCGAAATTGCATCGGAATCGCGCAAGAATCCGAAGCTTCTGGCCTCCTGCGCCGAGGTTGCAACTTTGCCCATTCCGATTATTTCAAAGGTCTTTTTCAAGAAAACCAGCGGATCGGCATCCGGCGTTTTTCGCGCCAAATCCATGGCGCGGAGCGTCATTTCCTTGGTTCCGCCGCCACCCGGCAAGAGTCCGACCCCGACTTCGACCAATCCCATATAAGTCTCGCCCGCTGCCCGAACCTTGTCACAATGGAGCGGAATTTCGCAACCGCCGCCCAAACTCAATCCGTAAGGCGCCGCCACGACCGGTTTTGACGAATATCTGAGCCGCATATTTACCTGTTGGAAAGTATGAATCATCAGATTAATATCGTCCCATTCTTCCTCTTGCGCCGCGAGCAGGAGCATCATAATATTGGCGCCGGCTGAGAAATTTCCACCCTGATTACCGATCACCAAACCGACGTGATTTTTTTCGACTTCGTCAATCGCCAATTTCATCATCTGCATCGTGTCGGAACCGATGGAGTTCATTTTTGAATGAAATTCCAGACAAGCCACGCCGTCGCCGATGTCAATCAACGATGCGCCTTTGTTCGATTTGATCACTCCGCTCCGGTCTTTGACCGATTTGAGCACGATAACGCCTTGTTTATCAGCGATTTGTTTATAAGAATTGGTGGCAAAATCGAAAAATGATGTCGTGCCGTTTTCGTATTTGTAGAACGAAGTCGCACCCGAATCGAGCATTGCTTGGACATTCGCGGGAACTTTCATTCCTTCGGTGCGCATTCGCTCGACCGATTCCACCACTCCGATTGCGTCCCATGCCTCAAAAACTCCGATTTCCCAGCCAAATCCCCATTTGATAGCGTTATCAATTTCAACGATCGTGTTCGCAATTTCAGGAATCCGATTCGCCGCATAAGCCGAGATTCTGGCCGATGTTTTCCATAAAAATTCACCGACATTGTCCTTGCCCCAAACGAGTTGTTTGACCCGCTTTGGAATATCTTCGACCGCTTTGGCCGCTTCGATCGAGGCAAATTTTGTTTTAACCTGCGGTTTGTATTCAAAAGTATTCAAATCGAGTTCTAAAATTACCCGTTTGCCCGTTTCATCTTTCGATTTTTTGAAAAATCCGCCGTTAGTTTTGTCGCCCAAAATCTTTTTATCTAAAAGGGTTTGCATCACTTCGGGGATTTTAAAAGTATCCCGGTCGTCGTCTTCGGGAATCGCCGGATAGAGATTTGAAACAACGTGCGCGGTGACATCCAAACCAACTAAATCCGAGGTTCTAAAGGTCGCGCTCGAAGCGTGTCCGATGGCTTTACCCGTCATCTGGTCAACTTCGGTCGGCGTAAATCCAAGCTTTATCATTTCGTCCAAAACCGCCATGATCGAATAAACGCCCACCCGATTGGCAATAAAATTCGGACGGTCTTTGGCCGGAACAACGCCTTTGCCTAATCTGACATCAAGGAATCCCGAAAGTTTACAAGCCACTTCGCCGTCAGTATCAGCCGTCGGAATTACTTCAACCAATTTCATATAACGCGGCGGATTAAAAAAGTGAACGCCGACAAAATGCTTTTTGAAATCATCTGTAAACGGCTCGGCGATTGACGAGATCGGAATCCCGCTGGTGTTGGAAGCAATGATCGAACCCGGTTTGCGATACTTTTCGACTTCCGAGAAAACCTTGTGTTTGATGTCCAATCTTTCAACCACCGCTTCGATCACAAAATCGCAATCCTTCAATTTGGGCATATCTTCGTCAAAGTTGCCCAAACTAATCAAACCCGCATTTTCCGCCAGCATAAACGGCGCCGGCTTTAACTTTTTCGCCGCTTCCCAGAGCGATTTGACGATACTGTTTTTGTCCTTTGCGTCCGTCTCACGCGGCGCAATGTCCAAGAGCAGTGTCGGGATTCCCGCATTTGAAAGATGTGCAGCAATCGCCGCCCCCATTGTTCCCGCGCCTAAGACTGCGGCTTTTCCGATATTTAACATAAGTTTTTGACTTCCTTGATAGATAGATTTAGTTGAGATGATTATAAATGAATGAGCATTCATTCAGCAAGGGTGTAAAAAAATATTACAAATTATACGGATTCTAATTTTTTTAATTCACAGTATTTTCTACTGGACTTTGTTGAATTAAGTGAATTCTTCTTAAACAAACTGAATATGCAATGAAATAATAAATAAACCAGTGATACGCGACGGAAATAAAAAAGCTAGCAATCATATAACCAATGATACTTGCTTGAAGCCCAATTGATAAAAAATAAACCCAAGAAAAGTCTTTTTTTGCAAATAATTGTCGTTCAATAGCAGCTAATTTTCGCAATGGACTAATCAAAAATATTAAATACACTGTCAATCCCAACCAACCAAGTTCAGATGAAATTTGTGTATAGGTATTAAATGTTTCTATGTTACTTGGAAAGATAGTTGTAAGGTTTCCAATACCTATTCCCCAAGGGTTACGAAGAGTTACAAAAAGTAATTTGTTAAATGTCTCATTGTTGAATACAAATAACATTAAAGAAATTAAAAAAACGGAACTAACTATTCCAGATAAGATTGCATAGTATTTAAATAATTTTGAGCTCAGCTCCCTCGTTTTCCAAAGCATAATTGCCAACAAAATAATTGCTGACCAAACCCCTACTTGACTATTAATAATGAAAAAAATTAAACCCGAACCAAACCAATTAGTTAAATAAAACCATCTCATAAAATGACTCTTAGAAATCATTGGAAAAGATAGACCAATAGGAATCAACGTTAATAGATAAATAGCTAGTTCGTTTGAGCTTCCAAATATCCTTATTGAATACGAACTTCCTAGAACTCCTTGAACCAATGATTCACCTTGAGAGTATTTAATAATTACTTCCCAACCACCAACTAAACCAACTGCCATTCCAAGCCAAATTAAGCCCTTTAATCGCTTTTCGGAATTCACTACATTTACCACTACAATGAATACTAAAGCAGTAGTAACAAAAAAATCTGTAAATTTACTCCATGCCACTCCCCAATTATTAGAAAAAGGGATAATTATCAATGCCCAAAATGCCATCGCTAGGACTGCCTTAACTTCAGTTGTCAATACAGTTAATGAGCCTGTTTTAATAAACTGGGATGGAACATAAACTAGAAACATTATTATTGATAAAATAAATCCTAGCCAGTTTAATGGGGCAAAATTTGGAAACCATTCATTAGGTCTAAAAAACAGAACTGCTGTAAAAACAAATAATCCAATGTATGTAAAGTTATGTGTATTTTGAGCTATCCAATTACTTTTTTCAAAATCTATACTTCGACTATTACTGGAAGAGTTAGCAGTATTACCGAAAGAGTTAGTAGAAGTTCCCGTTATTTCATTTTCTTCTACTTTTTTTTCCGAAATTAACTCATTTTTGGAATGAACACCTTCAAAGGTGCTAGCATTTGAATTTTTAGGATCATCAAAGCTAGGAATAAAAGGATTTCTAAGTTCATTGTCAAAAGTTTTATATGTTTTCAATTCTCCTTTAAGCGTTTCATTTTCTTGCGCTAGTCTTTCATTTTCTTCTGTTAGTCTTTGAACCTTAGGTCCAAAAACTTTCTCGCCATCATCGTAGATTTCTGAAAAGGTTCTCGGAGGTCTTAAAGATTGATAATCTTCGTTTGATCGTCTATTTTTATTAGTAAGAGTCGGATAGTCCCTTATAGATGGTTTGCTAGTAAATGAAAAAGGTTTATTTTCAACTTCTTTATTTTGTTGAGGAATTTCCTTCACCTCCTCAAAACTTTTAAGTTTTTCTTTAACCTCTTCTATCTTTTCTTCTTTTTCTTTCAGTTCGGAGGCTAGATTATCAATAGTATTTTGTTTTTCTTTTAATAGGTTTTCAATTTTCTTTTTTTCTGTAAATAAATCTTTTGCAATTTTTTTAACTTCGTTTAGTTCATTTGATAATTTATCTTTTTCATCTTTCTCCTCAGAAATTTTAGTAATTGTTTCCTTAGATAACTTTACATCTTTCTCTAGTTTTTTATATTCCTCTAAGAATGACTTCTCTTTTTCCTCAAAGTTGTTTTCTAACTCCTCAATCTGCAAAAGCTGAAAATCAATCTCTTCCTGTTTTGAATCAATTATTTGTTGCTTTTTCAGAAGTTGAATTTTTATTTTATCTTTTTCATCTAAAGTTTTTTCTACAGTTTTTTGGACTTGATTTAATTTTTTTGATAAATCTCCGATTTTGATGTTTCCATCACTCTTTTCTCTCTTTAACTTTTTATTTTGGTTACTTAAATCACTAATTCTCGTTTGTAAATCATCTTTGGCATGGAATAAGGCTGTTTCCACCTTTTCTGCATTCGCCTTTAATTCCTTACTCTCGTTTTCCAAAGTTACAATTTTTGTATCCTTATTATCTAAGAGAACTTGAAGCTCAACAATTTTTGTTTGATTTGCTTTCAGCGAAGCTTCTTTAATTTTTACGCCTTCCTTCAAATTATCAATGAGTTTTTTTAATTTCTGATTATCAGTTGTTAAATAATCTTTTTCTTTTGAAACTTGCAAGATATTTTTCTGATACTTTTCTTCTATTGATTTAATCTTTACTTGATATGTTCCTTCTAGTTTTATTCGTTGATTTTCAATTTGAGTTGTAATCTTCTTTTGTTTTATGTTTTCTAAAGCCGTATTAAGCTCTTTTCGCATTTCAAGCACAGAAGAAAAGCGTTTTGCTCTTTCAAATGCCAAAGATTGAAGAATAATTTCAGCAATTTCTGAAGGAATCTCATTATTCAAAGCGATTCCATCTAGAGGATCAGGGCGGTCATCCCAAACGGTAACTGCTCTATGTTCAGCTTTTGGAGGATGGGTTTTTAAACAAATCTCATAAATAACTGTGCCTAAAGAAAACAAATCATCCCTGACATCAGATACGCTAGACTTTGAGTTTTGTAGTTCAAGGACTTTTTCTCTATGAAACGCTGAAAAACCAGCTATATTTTTCCCGGCATCGGTTTTTATCTCTCCCTCTACTCTTTTTTTTCCTCTGCTTACGGGAGAATGAAGAAGTTGTTCGATTGAAGCATACACAGGTGAAAATCCTACGGTCGTTGTTATACCAACAGTCATGATGCCTACCGAACCTTTAGAAATTCCGAAATCAAGCAATTTAACCTTGTTTCTTTCGGTAATTTTTATGTTTTCCGGCTTAATGTCCCGGTGAATTATTCCTTTTTTGTGTATATAGATAAGAATGTCAAGTAGTTGGTCAAACCAATTCAATATTTCTTCCAAAGGTATTTCTTTTCTTTGTGCTTTTAGATCTTCAATCCTTTTTCTTAAATCATCTCCAGGAACAAAGTCCATTACCAAGAAACGCTGATTATCTTCCTCAAAGAAATCTCTAATTTGAGGGATTCCTTCATGTTTAAGCTTAGAATGCCGTTCAAACTCTCTCTGAAATACTTCCAAACTTTGTTGATTTTGATTCTCAGGTTTGACTATTTTAATGGCAACATCAATTTTCAAAACCATGTCTTTGGCAACCCAAACCTCTCCCATGCCACTTTTAACCAGTAACTTGTTCAGGAGGACATATCTTCCTTCTCGAAGATGTTGGTTGACACTCAACATTCTATTGTTCCCTAATAATTAAAGTGAAATTTTCTATTTGAATTTTTTGATTTACGGTAATTTGCCTTTTGTCTCTACACTCTTCAGAATCAATTTCCATGCCTATTCCACCTAACGGTATAAAGGTAAATTTATTATTCGCTTGATAAAGCAGTTTAGCCTGTTTTCGGCTGATTTTAGGATTACCCTCAAGGAAGACATACGAAATATTTGACGGATAAGTCTTATATTCATCTCGTCTGCCAATAATGATTTCTTTTTTATCTATCAGAATATCTTCTTGAAAAACGCCATCAATTTCAACTTGAATTATGTAGTTTATTTTGTCTTGTTGATTTGATACAGATAAGCTATCTTGTTGATTTATTGTAGGCACATTCTCTTGATTGAGATAGGGGTATATTGTTTGGTTATGATCATAATTTGTAGAATAATCTTTCTTCATTTTAACCAAAGTTGGAATTTCAGAGTTGTCCCCAACTCCATTTTGCCAATTGGATTTGTTTTCTTCCGGGGCTTCCTCAAACTTTTGAGATTTATTTGATTGAACATATTGTTCGATGATTGGAGTCTTTGTTTTGGAAGTTTTTGACGGCTGACTCTCATTCTTAATCTCTACTCTATACAAATCTGCGAATTTTTTTTTAAGACTTGCTCCTTTTTCTTTATTGTAATTAAGGTTTTTGTCACACCCAATGTTAATTTCTATTTTTTCCGGTTCATTTGAATAATCTTTGACCAATTTACGGGCATGAGAATTACATTTCACTTCAAGTGAATTTTTAAAATTTCTTCGCCGGTTTTCTCCTCTTCCTTGATAATCAGGTTCAGAAAGATAGACAATAAAATTGTTATTTTCCAAATCTCCTTCGGCTTTTCCCTCTTCTATTTTAAGCGCAATATCTTGAAGAATCTCAGCCCTGAATTTCTCTTCTCGTGTCTTTGCATTCATAATAAATATTTCCAGTTCACTTAAATCTTTTTTTGACTCAAGTTGTCCTTTGACCTCTTTTCTGAATACGCCAATAACCCCGTCTTTTATGTTCTTAAATAGACTCATATCTGATATTCACCCTTAACCTATTGAAATATGGAGATATTTTGCCTTAAAAATATGTCTTTTAGCAAGCATTTATTGCCCAATTGCCAATGGTTATATTTCTAAAATGTAAAAGCATTTAGTTTAACATCTCAATAAATCAAGAAAATGTGTTAATACACCTTCTTCACAGACATGTTTCTGCCTTTATCAATTGAGTCGCCGATCCCCACTCCCAAACCCAAAACCGCCCTAAGTTATTGCTTTTATTCGAATTACGCTAGAATCAAAGCAGATTGGCGGAAGACAAATAAGGTTAAGGCATTTCCAAATATTCTATTTCAGTTTGCTCTTGAAGTTTTTCAGTTTGCTCCCAAAGTCTAATTTTCAAACTACGCGTCTTAGGTTTGTTGGTCCGGTAATCCCAAAAATGGTAAAAATTAGGACTAAACCAACCCTCGCCCCACGGATAACAGTCACAATCATCATCATTTATTTTAAAAGTTACATCGTTATAAGAAGCGCAATTAGCTGCACATTCTCTAAGTCTGCCGTATGACCAGACAAATTCGATTGGTATTCCGTCATAGAAAAACACTAATGATGATTCATAAAATACTTGAATGCTGTTCAAATACCGAAAATCCTCGGCAATTTGTTGCTGTATTTGTTCAATTGTTCCGGTAAAATCAGGGCGTGAAGGGAGCGAATGTTCAATTCCTTGATATTTCGGAGTCGTGCAAATGGCATAACCTAATTTTGTATCCGTCGCTATATTTTCAATTGTGATGATTGTCATTTTTTTATCTCCGATTCTAATGAGTGGGAAGAATTTTTCATCCAAAACTGCGATGACTTTTACAAATTTGGTTCTGGTGCTGTTAATTCTGTATTGTGTTTGAAAAGGTGTTTTCTAATTTTCCAAGTTTAGACTATTCTTGCAAAGAAATTTTGTTGCTGATGTCGTTTAATGTCAAGAAAATAGATTGTGACTAATCGAATAAACACGCTCCCTCACGGTCGCGTTTCTGCCTTTGTCGTCGAATTGCAAATCCGCATTCCGCATTCCCAAATCCCCAATCGCCCTAAATTGTTGCTTTTATTTGAATTGCGGTAGAATCAAAGCCGATGAATGTTGTTGATTTTGCGCCTACCCCGAAATCTCTGAAATTGGCTCGACAGCTTTTAGTTGAGGCGGGTATAAATGAACCTGAGATTACACAGGATATTAAAGAAATTGCTTCTAATTTGAAAGCGGAAATTGTTGGTTTGGAAAATAGGTTTAAGAGCAAGGAAAGTTTGGCACGAAAATTGACTGATGTTTCCATTAACAGAAACATTTTGCTTGAAAAAGTTTCTGTGCGAATCAATGATACGCTCCGCTATACTTTTTTGTTTTCGGTTGAAAATTACGGGCAAGATTATTCTTTGGCGTTAGATAAACTCCAAGCAAAAGGTTATC
Source organism: Acidobacteriota bacterium (assembly GCA_031413075.1). Lineage (GTDB taxonomy): Bacteria > Acidobacteriota > Blastocatellia > Pyrinomonadales > Pyrinomonadaceae > JAIBCC01. The sequence goes on from JANOEF010000684.1 coordinate 13,156, forward strand.
AGATTCAACGAGTTTGGAATGCTTGGCGCAACGAAGGAACGCCAAAAGATACAGGCTATCGCGGAATCTATGCGACAATAATTTCTTCTAAAAACCAAAAATTTGAGATACAATTTCACACAGCAGAAAGTTTTCGCCTCAAAACGGAAACACACGGTCTTTATGAAGAACGGCGAAATCCGAACATTAGCAAAGAACGCGATTCGGAAATTTTTCAAATAATACAAGAACTTGCCGCCAAAATTGAAAGACCAAAAGGAATTTAAGTTATGAAACAATATGTTGTAGTCCGTGATGAAATCACCAACGAAGTTGAGCTAATTGGCAGATTTGAAAATGGTTTAGGCGAAATTTTCAAAGACGGAAAGTGGCAAACTAACGGGGTTATTTACAGTTTGCAAATGGACGGACTTTTAGAAGATATTACCGAAGTCGAAGCCTTGAAACTCATTGCTCAAAAAGAATCTCAAGAATTACAAGTGGCTTAGAGGAAAATTTATGCAAGTAATTGATTTACAAACCACCGAAGATAAATTCCTAATTTCGATTGATAAGAACTGGGTGTAATTAAAAGTGTGACTTTTCAGGCGAAAAATGAGTAATTCTTGTGAGAGTTGAGTGTTGCCTGACTTGAGCGGGGGCAGAGCCTCCCTTCCTCACCTGTCATTTGTGTGAGCTGGTCCTTTGCCTCTTTTACAAGCTGAAGATTGACCACTCAACTAAAAGAAATTGGCAAGTCGGGAAGGGTTGTTCTACGCCCGCTTTT
>JANOEF010000685.1:0-13765 GCA_031413075.1 Acidobacteriota bacterium
AAAATCTTCTGAAACCGAAATTGTCAAAGCCGGTCTTTCTCCGCACGCTCCCTACACGGTCAGTCGAAAACTTTTTGAATTAATTACCGATTATGCCTTAGCCGAAAAGGTCAAAATTTCGATTCACGCCGCCGAATCCGAGTCAGAAGAAGATTTAATGATCCACAACACGGGCGCGATGGCGGATTTTTACCGGGAACGCGGAATTAAGTGGGAGGCACCGAAACTTTCATCAATTGAATATTTGGCGGAAATCGGGGTGCTGGAGGCTCGTCCACTACTGGCGCACTGCATCCGGACAGACGGGAGAGATTTTGAATTAATCGGTGAAAGTGGTTCGAGTATTGCCCATTGTCCGAAATCAAACGCTAAATTCGGTCATCGAGTCGCACCGTTTGAACGGTTTTTGGACAATCACTTACGGGTTGGATTCGGGAGCGATTCGGTGGCTAGTAATAACACCTGCGATATTTTAGAAGAGGCCCGCTTTGCCGCCCTGACAGCCCGCTCTCGCCAGGATAAACTGCGTTTCGTGAGCGCCAAAGAAATAGTCGAAACAATGACCATCGGCGCGGCTCAGGCGCTCCAGTTAGAAAATGAAGTCGGGACGCTGGAAGTTGGAAAACAGGCGGATTTGGTGGTGCTTTCGCTCAAAGATGTGGCGCAACAACCCGTTCACGACCTTTATTCAGCCCTTTTATTTGCTTCAAATGCTCGGGACATTCGTCTGACCATGGTCGCGGGAGAAGAAATCTACCGCGACGGCGAATCCAAAAAGATTAATGAAAGCCAATTAAAAGCCCGGGTCAAACAAATCGCCCAAAAGATGCAAGCAGTTTCGATAAAGTAGAATTTAGCGCGGGCTCATTTTTCATTTTTCATTTTTCATTTTGCACTGTTGCAAAAATCTACAACCGCCACCTGCCTTCCGACAGCACGCCCTAACCTCTCGCTGAGATGCCATTTGTGAACTTTGATCTTAAATTGAATTTCCTTTCAATTCAAAATAAGAGCGGAGTGCTTTGCTTAAAAATGAAGGAATTTTAATTTTCGGCACGGTTAAATTTCGGAGCTGTTTAACTCCTTGACCGGATTGATAAAAGTTCTCGATAAAATCAATCGCGGCTACCCGAAAGCCGACATCACGTCCTAAACGCTCGCTGATATTCCATTTGTGATTGACGACATTGGCCCAAATCGTATCCGACTCGTTTCGGGAAAACCTCTTTCCGGTGAATTCCTCAAGCAAAAACTGGGCGTCGGAAAATTTGGTTTTCGGTGACCTGACCAAAGTAAAACTCAAAATTGACGTATTCATTATTAAATCTCCATCATAAATTATGATAATTTCCAAAAAATTAAGATGTTTTTTACAAACATCCCTACCATTATTCCGTAATTTATGGTATTAGTCTAATTCTAAGTTTTTGTTGTTATCATTATTATTATTCATTGCTGAGCTAAATCGAATTATGGAAATCTGGCAATTAAGAACCTTTCGGGTCATCGCCGAAACATTAAATTTTACGAAAGCGGCAGAGATTCTGAATCTCACCCAATCCGCGGTCAGTCATCAAATAAAGGCGCTCGAAACTGAGCTCGGGGCGCCGCTGTTTATCCGGGCTAAACGCGGGGTGATTTTAACCTCGGCGGGAAAAATGGCGCTCGAATATGCGAGCCGGATCTTGGACGAAGCCGACGAAATGCGTGAAAGAGTCGCCGGGCGCGAGGCGGCCTTGGTCGGACGAGTGCGGGTTGCGGCCGCCACACAAGCACTGGTTTATCTTTTTTCTCCGCTTTTTGAGTCTTTTATGGAAGAACACGAAGGTATCGAACTTCTCTTTCGAACGACGGTCAGCACCGAACAGACCGTCACTGATATTTTAAATGGGACGGCGGATGTCGGTTTTGCTTCGATGGCGACCTATTCGCCGACCTTGAGTGTCGAAGAGTTGGTCGAGGATGAACTAGTCTTGGTCGCCGGACAGAAACATCGTTTTGCCAAACTAAAATCTATTAAACCGGCGAATTTAGAGAAAGAGCGTTGGATATTGTTTGAACGCGGAAGTTCAATTCGGCGGGCCACCGATACGTTTTTCAAAAAGCTTAAACTAGTGCCCGCTAAAGCCCTCGAGTCAAACGATACATATTTTGTTAAACTGATGATTGAAAAGGGAATAGGAATTTCGTTGTTGCCCTCGTGGGCTATCCGCGAAGAAGTCAAAAACGGAAAGCTGATGCAAAAGAAAATTCATGGTCACGAGTTGAAACGGTCGGTTTCGATGGTTTCGCTGAAAGGCTTTCAGCCCTCTCCGACGAGAGCTTTTATCTCGTATATTTTAAGTAAAAGAGAAGAATTACAATCTTTGGCAATCGCCGAAGAATAGAAAATCTATGGAAAATTGGAAAGATTACGAAGACCTTTTTGACCCGTTTGAAAAATTGGTCGAAATCGAAGTTGAAGGCCGGGTTTTGAGCGTGCCTGAAAACAATAACCTCCTCCGCTGTTTTCAATTTATCTCGCTCGAATCAATTTCGATGGGGGATTTTTGCTGGAATCGCGATTGTGCCAATTGTCAGGTTTGGATTGAGGAAGGCGAGGCGGAACGCCCCGTTCTGGCCTGTCGAACGAGGGTCGAGGCCGGGATGAAAATCGTCCGAAAAGCCGATGAAATCCAGTTAATAGTTGACTAATAGCTTTGTTTCTCGTATAACAAAAGTGTTAATCGTAATCAGATTTTTCAAATTCATATGAAACAAAATAGTATTATTTTGGGTAAAGTGCTGTTTATTTTGCCCTTTTTGTTTTCAGCGATTTTCGCTCAAATTACTGAATCGTCTTTGCGCGGAATCGTGACGGATGCTTCGGGCAACGTCATTGCCGCGTCAGCGGTTGTCGCCCAAAATGACGCAACCGGACAGGTTAAGACAACTACCACCAACGAAAACGGCGAATTTATCTTTACCAGTTTGCCCTCGGGAAGTTACACGGTTTTTGTTCGAGTGCCGGGGTTTAAGACTTACGAACTGAAAAACCTCAAACTAAATGTCGGACAAACTTCTGACTTAACCATCAAACTCGAAATCGGTGAAGTCTCGGCTAATGTCACGATCGGAGCCGATGAGAGTCTTTCACAGGTTTCCACCGAAGCGCGTATTTCCGATACCTTTACCCGTCAATCCATTACGGAATTGCCGTTGCCCCAACGTGACGTTTTTGCCTTGCCAAAACTTTCGGCGGGAGCCACTGCGATTGCCGGGGCGGCAAATTCAACCAAATTAACCAATTCGCCGGTGATAACCGTCAACGGGAACCGGTATCGCGGAAATAATTATGTTTTGGATGGTTCGCTCAACGTCAATGCGAACAATAGTGGTGAGCCGTTAATTGTGCCGAGTGTGGAGGTGATCGAAGAGGTTCAGGTCCAAACCAATAATTTTTCGGCAGAATTCGGACGCGGCAACGGTTCGGTCGTCAATATGCGGACGAAATCGGGAACAAATAATTTTCGCGGACAGATCTGGCAATATCACCGCAATGCCGGCATGAATGCGCGAAACTTTTTTTCGGCGACCCGCGCACCGCAAGTTTATAACCAATTCGGCGGATCCTTCGGCGGTCCGATAATCAAGAAAAAAACTTTCTTTTTCGGCAGTTATGAGGGCACTCGTAACGCAGTTGCCAAAACGCTGTCGTTTCAGGTTGAAACGCCCGAACTGAGAAATTACATCATTTCAACCAAACCGAATAGTATTGCCGCGCAGCTTTTCAAAAAATTTCCGGCCATCGCACCCCGGGCCGGAACAAATGGGCAACAATACGCCAGTCAGACAAACATCACACTTAACGGAATTACGATGCCCGCGACCGGAAATGCGACCGTTAATTTACGCGATTTTATTCAGTTCAATCAATATCTTGCGAGGGTTGACCATTCGATGAATGATGACAAAGATCGTTTCAGTTTTCGTTGGATTGGCGAATCGCAAAGCGATCAGGGCGGAACCAGTTCGGCCACCGCCACCAACGGCAAAGCGATGCGCGGGGCACGCGGTTTTTATGCCGGAACATTCGGTAATTTCAATTTTGGCTACATCCGCACCTTTCAAAATCTGGCTCATGATCTCCGCTTTTCGATCGGTTTAGTTGATTCTGGACGCGGAAATGACGAGGCGGTCGTGCCCGACATCACCATCACCGGAATTACGGCCCCGTTTGGCGATATTTTCAATTCGGCCACCAAATTGAGAACCTCTGAATTTCGCGATACACTCTCTTTTGTCAAAGGAAATCACACACTTCGGGTTGGCGGTGAAGGACGAATAATTACTAAAGGTCTTTCAATCGGACCGGCCACTGCGGGAAGTTATTCATTTACCAGCTTGTCGAGCTTTTTGAATGATTTACCATTTCGCCAGACGATTACGGTTAATCCAACCGATGGAAAACCGACGGGGTTCCCCAGATATTTTCGCGTTTTTGAAATGGGTTTATTCGTCCAGGACGATTGGAAAGCCTCTTCAAACTTAAACTTTAATCTCGGCTTGCGCTGGGATTATTTTGGCGATGCGAAAGAAAAAGACGGATTACTTTCTTCGATCATTCTGGGCAGCGGAAACAGTTTACGCGAACAAATCGCCAATGCTTCGGTGGGCCGGGTTGATCGGCTTTACACGCCCGAAAAAACAAATTTTTCGCCGCGCCTCGGAATTGCTTATAATCCATTTGGCGATGGTAAAACGGTCTTCCGCGCCGGATTCTCATTGGCCTTTCAGCCGCATCACGGGCAATCGATCGCCGGTGCCCGGGCACTTCCCCCAGATGCGGTGCAGGTGGTGGCGCAACCGTCACAGGGGATCGGAACACAAATTTTATACGGCATCCCAGTTCCCGCGAATCCTGAATTTGCGAGAGGCTTGAACGCACAGGGCGGAATCAATCCGCTCCCGGGTGAAACTCGCCGGATTCGTCCGACCGGTTTTGTCGTTAATCCTGAGATCAAGACGCAATACAGCGAAAGTTTCTTTGTTAATCTCCAACGCGAATTATTTGCCGGATGGATTTTGGAACTCGGTTATAACGGCACCATCGGCGTAAATTTGGAGCGAATTGACGATCTTAACCGTTTCAAAGGCGATCTATTAGACGGGGTTGAAAATCGGATCAATCAGAATTTTCAAACTCTGCTATTTGTCTCAAACGGTGTCAACTCGAGCTATCACGGCGGCACCATCGAACTCAGAAAAAGTTTTGCCAAAGGTTTTTCAGTTCAAACTAACTATCGTTTTTCCAAATGGTTAGATACATCGAGCGATACTTCGACCGGACAATTCGCCGACAACTCCGAACCGGGCAAGGGGGCGCAAAATATTGATTGTCTGCGTTGTGAACGATCGCTGAGTTTGTTTGATATTCCGCATCGTTTTGCGTTTGCCGGAGTCTGGAACCCAAACCTTTTCAAAGGGCGCGCAGATTTCATCGGATATTTAGCAAAAGACTGGCAGCTTTCAGCGATTTTTTCGGCCCAATCGGGCAGACCTTTTTCGGTTTGGAACGGGGCGGCTTCGACGGCCGGAGGCGATTACAATCGTGATGGCGGGGGCGGTGCGGTAGGCGGCGGCTTTTATGACCGACCAAACGCGCCAACCGGATTAAATACAAGTTGGACAAATCAAGATTTCCTAAACGGTTTATTTACTGCCTCGCAGTTTCCGGCCCCTCTGGCGGGAACTGACGGAAATCTTGGCCGAAATACCTATCGCGGACCCGGCTATACAACTTTAGATTTGTCAGTCGCCAGAAAATTTACTTTTTCGGAAACGAAACATTTAATTTTGAAGGCTGAAGCCTTTAATGCTTTTAACCGAGTCAATTTGTATCTGCCAAATGCTGATTTATCGTTGGCTAATTTCGGTAAATCAACTCAAGCCTTTGAACCGAGAAACGTCCAAGTCAGTGTCAAATTTATGTTTTAGCGTCAAGAGTTGAAGCGTTTTGAGTCCGCGCTGCAACTTGCAAAACGCCGGCGAGCGAAGCCAAGCGGTTTGATTTAGCAACTTTGACGAAAAAAGAAACTACTTCGCGCTGCGGGTGGTTGAGCCACCTGAAGGCGGGACTCAAAACATTATGAAAATCATTTTTACTCTATTATTTTGTTTAGTTTTGTCCTTTTCAGCTTTGGGCCAAGATTGGCGAAAAATGTCGGAAGCTGAATTAAAAATTGCAGTTCCCGAAAAAGCACCGGTCATCAGAGAGAATATTGAAACCGAATTTCGGACTGCTTCAGGGATTACTGACGGCCCCAAAACTATTTTTGGGGTGGTAATTATCACGGCGGGTTATGAAGCTGACGGAAAATATACACATTTTCTCAAAACGTCCAATAAAATGAAGATTGGCAAAGTTGTTCTGAAGGTCGGCGAGTATATTTTTGGTTACAAACGGCTTGATAACACGACTTTGAGCGTTTCATTTTATCAGGCCGGTAACGGTAAACTTATCGGCTCGGTAAAAGCCAGGGTCGAGCAGAAAAAAGGGGCGATTTATTCATTACTGATCGAACCGCCGATAGAGAAAAAAGGCAAAATTTATATCGGACGTTTTTCGATGGAGTATGGTTTGGAATAAAGCGATATCCGCCAGGAGTTAGCAAGCGGGCAGGTCGCAACATAGTGAGGTTTTTATGAAAAGTATTTTGGTTATAAGTTTAGTTTTCACATTTGTATTTTCGGCTTTCGGACAACAATTTGCTGATGTTTCGTTGAAGAATAAGAGCAAGACCCGGGTTCCTCTGGCTGAAGTGACAAATATCAATAACGCAGATGTTTTGATGACTCAAAATGTCCCGAACTACATTAAAGCTCTGGCTCAAACTACTAAATCAGCCCCGCAATTCGCCAATTTAATTCAAACTTTTATTTACGGCGGAACAGTTGCTCCCGAAACTAAAATGGCGATGGCCTGGCTAATTTCGCAAAGATATAATTCGCCGTATTTGGCGGCCCATTCGTCTCGTTGGTTGAAGGCGAGTGACAAAGGCAACACGATCTTTTCTGCGCTCCAGGAAAAGAAGCCTTTGACTGAGGTGGAACAAATTGCCGTTCGTTATGCCGAATTACTAACTAATGACATTAACGGAATTTCCGATCCGCAATTTGCGAAAACCCGCGCCTTTTATAATGATTCGCAGATTGTCGAATTGACCATGACGGTCTGCTTTTTCAATTATTTTGTGCGTTTGGTCGAAGGCTTGGATTTACCGGTCGAAGATTGGGCGGTAAAAGATAAGGCGCCCAAAACACCTGAAAATCTACCGCGTTTTAAGGCTTCGAAGGCTCGGATTGCGTTAGTTTCAGATAAAGAATTGGATGCCGGAAGTCTGGCGCTGGCCAATTCTAAACAAACGCAGACGCCGTCCCAGGGGCTCGGGTTAGGGATTGCCAATTCGCAACGGGCGATGATGCGAGTGCCTGATCTCCAAGCCGTGTGGCGGGATTTTGGCGCGCAACGCTCCGGCTGGTCAATTGACCGTAATATCCAATTACAAGTTTCTTTTGCGGTTTCGATGGTCAATGGTTGTCGTTATTGCACGGTCCACCAGGTTTTAGGATTACGCCGGCTCGGAGTTGACCCGACAAAACTTTTGGCCATGAAGAAAGACGATTCAGCACTGACTCTGCGAGAACTCGCCGCAGTTGAATTTGCCCGAAAGCTAACCACTGAGCCGAACTCGACCACAGATGCGGATTTCGCCAAATTGAAAGCAGAATATGGCGAAAACGGGGCCGTCGAAGTGATTATGCAGACCGGAAGTTTTGCTTTTATGAACCGCTTTACTGACAGTTTGCGTCTCCCCTCAGAAGATGAAGCGGTGAAGGTTTATCAAGAGGTTTATGGCGACGGCACTTATCAAACGGACTGGAAGAAAAAGTGAAAAATTGTAAAAGTGAAAAGGGATAATTAATTCTAAAAATTTGGCAGTCACGGATGTCAGAGACTTTCCGCTCAGCAGACGGCAGAGCCCAAAAATCAAAACTGCGTCCCATCAGTTAATTATCCATTTTCCATTTTCAACTATCAAAATAACTTTAATATTTTGGCACTTTCGGATCAATTTCATTTGACCAGGCCGTGATCCCGCCCCGAAGATTTATCAGATTTCCCTTAAAACCCGCCTGCGCTAAGACTTCGATGGCTTTGGCGCTGCGGCCGCCCATTTTGCAATGAACGACAGTTTCTTTGGAAGCGTCAATTTCATCCATTCGATTCAAAACTTCGCCCAACGGAATAAGTTTAGTGCCTTCGATTTTGGCAAAGGCAAATTCGTCCGGTTGCCGGACATCAATAATTTGAATGTTTTCGCCGGCGTCAAGGCGTTGTTTTAGTTCAGTTACGCTAATTTCTTGCATAGTATATCTCCACAGTTTTTTGCTTGTTCTACTATTTTTATATCTTTATCTGGAAAAATCTGCAATTGGGGAGAACAAAAAAACTCTTTACAAAAATTTACATAGGTCTGGTTAAGGTAGATTATTCAATTGTTATACAATGAGAGAATAATTATGCGGTTTAATAAGAAACCTTTTACCAGGACGATTTTGAAGGCTACGGTTTTTGTCATTATTATTTCTTTATTTTGCGCCTGCAATAATTCAAAAACTGAAGGCGAAAAAAAGAGTGAGAATAAAGCCGAAACCAAGACGGACAGACCGATTAATGTCGCGACAGGCAAAACTATGGCTCGTCAAATACCTTCGTTTATTCAGGCTACCGGAAGCTTTGTGGCGGATGAGACCTCGGATGTTGCACCCAAGGTTGCCGGAAAAGTAATCAATGTTTACGGAGATGCCGGGCAATTCATTTCGCAAGGGGCAGTCATTGCCCGGCTCGATGACAAGGACATCAGATTGCGTCTGCGAGAGGCGGAAGTGCGGGTCAAACAATCCGAGGTCGCAATTCGCCAGGCCGAAGCGCGGCTTGGTTTAGCCGAAAACGGTAAATTTGATTCCAGCACCATCCCGGAAGTTCGCTCCGCAAATGCCAACGTTGAACAACTCCAATCCGAATTTCGTCGAACCGAAGTTGACGTCCGGCAATCAGAAGTCAATGTTCGCCAGGCGGAAACTAATGAAAAGCGTTATCGTGAATTGGTTGAAAGCGGTGATGTGGCAATGATTACTTATGAACAATATCGTAATGCCCGCGATGCCGCCAATGCTGCCCGTGATTCAGCTCGATCGGTGCGTGAAACCGCGCAGGCCCGCATCAAAAATGCTCAGGAGCAGTTGAAAACCGCCATCAACAGCGCGAGGCAAAATAATCAAGCTATCAAATCGGCCGAGGCTAATCTCGAAGCCGCCAAAACCGAAGTCGCCACGATTAAACAAACTTTTGAAGATTTTGTCGTGCGGGCCCCGTTTTCGGGTTTTGTCAGCAATCGAAATATCGCAGTTGGCGAATTTGCCACCTCTTCGACCCCGATTTTGACACTGCTCAGAGTAAATCCGATCAAAGTACAAATTCAGATCGCCGAGGCAGATGTTGGGTTTGTAAGCCTCGGACGCGGTGTCTCGGTTGAAGTCGAAGCCTACAAAGATCGTAAATTCGCCGGGGTGGTAACGGCGATCAATCCGGCTTTTAATGCGACTTCGCGCTCAGCTACGGTCGAAGCGGAGATTGAAAATGGCAACAATATGCTGCGTTCCGGGATGTTTGCCACGGCCCGTATTAACCGTTCCGGAAGCAGTAACGGCATCTTTGCCCCGAAAGCCTCGGTTTTTAACGATCAGGCAACGCAAAGCTATCGGATCTTTGTGATTCAGGAAGGAGTGGTTAAATTAAGAGTTGTCCAACCCGGAGCCGAAGAAAATGATATGGTGCAAATTTTGTCGGGCGTTGAGGCCGATGAAACGGTCGCGATCAGTAATTTAGAGCAACTTTATGAAGGGGCACGGGTCAGTTTCTAGTTTCAAGTCCTAAGTCCCAAGTCCTAAGTCCCAAGTCCCAAGTCTCAAGTCCCAAGTCTTGTGTCTTTTCAGACTGACATTAAAATAATTTGGTTGTGATTTGAGAAATATTAAGAAAAACTGAAAGCGTAATACCAAAAAGGACTTTGTACTAATTAAACTCTATGCAATGGTTAGCTGAAATTTGTGTGAATCGTCCGGTTTTTGCGACCGTTATCGTCTTATTTTTGACGGTCATCGGCGTCTTTAGTTTTTTTACCCTCGGGGTTGACCGGTTTCCGAAAATTGATGTGCCGACGGTTTCGGTTTCAACCTCGAATCGAGGTTCGGCTCCAGCTGAAATCGAAACTGAAGTGACCGACGTCATTGAAGGCGCAATCAATTCGGTGCCGGGCATCGAAGAAATGCGCTCGAACTCTTCGCAGGGGCGTTCAAATGTCACACTCACCTTTAACCTCGATAAAGATATTGATATTGCCGTTCAGGAAGTTCGGGACAAGGTCAGCAATGTCGTGAACCGTCTGCCCGAAACGGCAGATCCGCCCTCAGTCCAAAAAAGTGATCCCGATTCGACTCCGATTTTGATCTATTCGATCAGTGCTCCGAAAAATGTGATTGACCTCACCACTTTTGTCCGAAACGTGCTGCAAAAACGCGTGGAATCGGCAGACGGAGTTGGGGAAGTGATTATTTTCGGGGCCCGTCAAAGAGAAATCAAGGTTTATGTAAATCCCGACAAACTGAGAGCTTTTAATCTTTCGGTGACAGATGTTTCGAATGCGGTGCGTTCGCAAAATCTGGAATTGCCGGGCGGAAATTTGAACGAAGGGCAGAAAATCATCGGTTTACGCACTTTGAGCAAAATTACTGAGGTTAGTCAATTTGACGAAATCGTCATTACGCAACGCAATAATTTTCCGGTTAAAATTAAAGATATCGGACGCGTCGTGGACGGCGGCGCGGATGCCCAGGTTTCGGCTTCGCTCAATGGAACTCAGTCAGTTTCGCTCGCTATTCGCAAACAGTCAGGCGCCAATACCATTGCCGTAATCAACGGGGTTAAGGCGCGCATGAACCAAATTATTCCGACCCTTCCCGCTGATTTCAAAACTGCAATTGTCCGCGACCAATCCGAATTTATCGAAAATTCGCTTGCCGCGATCGAGGAACATTTGATCGTCGGCGGTATTTTGGCGGCGGTGGTGGTCTTTTTATTTTTATGGAATTGGCGTTCGACCGTGATTGCCGCGCTGGCCATTCCGGTTTCGATCATTGCCTCATTTGCCGCCATCGCTGCGCTCGGTTATACCCTTAATCAGATGACGATGCTGTCTCTGACCCTGATGGTCGGGATTGTCATTGACGATGCGATCGTCGTGCTCGAAAATATTTACCGTTTTGTCGAAGAAAAGGGAATGGATCCGTATCAAGCGGCGGTCGAAGGCACCAGAGAAATTGGTTTAGCGGTTTTGGCAACCACCCTTTCGCTGTTGGCGGTCTTTATTCCGGTTGGCTTTATGACGGGCGTGGTTGGCCGCTTTATGTCGAGTTTCGGTCTCACCTCGGCCGCCGCGATCGCGGTTTCGCTGCTCGTTTCATTTACTTTAACGCCGATGCTCGCAGCTCGCTGGATTAAGGCCAAGAAAGTACGGGAACCGGGGCCAAGCGGCGAAGGGGCGATTGATTTGGAAAATTACGAAGGTGATGAAGAGACCGCCGCCCGCCGCCCCTCGACGACCGCCCACGACTCCAAAGACGGCCGTTTTTATCGAATTATTGACGGCACTTACACCTGGCTTTTAAAAGCCTCGATGCGATTTCGTTGGGCGATCGTTCTGATCTGTATTTTGGTGGTGGCTTCGATTTATCCTCTTTTCAATTATGTCGGAATGGCGTTTTTGCCCGAAGAAGATGAATCAGCTTTTGAAATCGGTCTGCGCGGGCCGCAAGGGACAAGTCTTTCGGCCACCCAATCAATTCTTGACCGAATGGCTCGGGATGTTCGGGAACAGCTCCCAGGGGTGAAAAATACGCTGGTTTTTGCCGGGTTTGGGCGCGGTTCGGGTTCCAACGTGGGACGGGTCACGGTGAGTCTGGTCCCGGTCAAAGAGCGGGCAAATTCTCAGGCTGAACTGATCAACAAAACTCGGGCGATCATCAAAAAATATCAGTCGAAAGAATATAATATCAGTGTTTCGGGTTCTTCTTCGATCGCCGGAAGTTTGGGTTTTGGAGGTCGGGGCGGGAGCAGCGGTTCCGGTGTCGGTTATTATATCGCCGGTCCTGACATGGATAAACTGAGGCAATATGCGAATCAATTGGTCGAAAAGATGAAGCAAGACCCGACGTTTCGTGATCCGGATGCCTCGATCGAAGAAGGCACGCCCGAAGTGCGGGTGGTGATTGACCGGGCCAAAGCGGCTGACCTCGGAGTCAAAGCAGGCGACGTGGCGCAAGCTTTGAACATTTTGGCGGCCGGACAGCGGGTTTCGGTTTTCAGCGAAAATAACGAGCAGTTTGACGTGGTAGTACAGGCCGATGAAAGTTTTCGGCGGACCCGCGACAGTTTGCCGTATTTCAGCGTGACGTCCTCAAACGGCGGCATCATTAGTTTAGAAAAACTGGTTAAACTCGAATCGGGCGAGAGCCCTTCGTCCATCAATCGTTTGAATCGGCAACGCCAGGTCTCGGTTTCGGCTGGGCTCCAGCCAAATTCTTCGGAATCTGATGCGTTGGCCAAACTTGAAAAACTGGTCAAAGAGTTGAAATTACCGCCCGAATATTCGGTTGGTGTGACGGGGCAATCAAAGGAATTGAAAAAGGCATATGAGGCATTTATGTTAGCCTTTTTACTGTCCTTTGTCTTTATGTATCTGATTCTGGCGGCGCAGTTTGAATCGTTTATCCATCCGGTCACGATTTTGTTGACGCTACCGCTCGCGATTCCGTTTGCCTTGCTCTCGACCTTGATCGCCGGACAATCGCTCAATATTTTTTCCGCGCTCGGCATTCTGCTGCTGTTCGGAGTCGTCAAGAAAAACGCGATCTTGCAGATTGATCATACAAACACGCTCCGTGCCCAGGGACTGAATCGGTACGACGCCATCATCCAGGCTAATCGTGACCGTCTGCGTCCGATCTTGATGACCACCCTGGCTTTGGTGGCCGGGATGATTCCGCTGGTCATCGGAACCGGCGCCGGCGCGGCTACCAATCGAGCCATCGGGATTTTGGTGGTCGGCGGTCAAAGTATGTGTTTGCTCCTGACCTTGTTGGCGGTTCCGGTCTTTTATTCAATTTTTGATGATATTCAGGAAACTCATCTGGGGAGAAAAATTTCAAACCTGGCCGAAGCGGTTTGGGGTATTTTCCGGCGTCAGAAAAAGGTGCAAAACCCGGCTCAAGGAGAGAATTATGTTGAGAATGATTAGGACAATAGTGTTTTGTTTTTCGTTGTCCGCGAGTGCCGTTTTAGCCCAAACTCCGACCCCGACTCCAGCCCCGAAAGTAGATACTTCGCGACCCGTGCCGGCGACTGAAATGCCGGATCAGCCGCCGCCGGTGGTTCCAAATTTTGAAGCCCCGGCCCGGCCGCTGCCAAATGCCGAAAGGATCGGCGTTGATTTAACCAATCAGTTATCACTCACTCTGGACGAAGCCATCGAAATGGCCTTGAAAAACAATAACGACATCGAAGCCTCGCGAACACAGGTCAAACTTGCCGAATTTAGTTTCAAATCAACCAGCGCCGTCTATGATCCGCGACTCGTTTCGGAAAGTTTTTACGAAAGCGCAACCA
>JANOEF010000686.1:0-10824 GCA_031413075.1 Acidobacteriota bacterium
AACACCAAATTCTATCCCTTGAAACAGCCATCATTAGCCACAGAGATTGACCAAAAGAGACTTTTAAGGCATCCAACAATGCCGAAATTATCCTATGCGATTTTACCTTAATGGAGTATGTTATTTAATTTCTTTTACTTATCTGTTTTAGAGTTCATTTAAAAGTCTAACATAGTTTTTAATTTCATCCGAAAATTCGTTAAATTCTTCGGGTTTGATCAAACCCAAATTGTAAATTCCTAATATTTGGATTGTGGCAGTTGAACGGCGAAGATCATCAAAAAAATCCTCCAACATTTTATTTCTATCGTGGATATAGTCGTAAATCAAATGATACTTTTCGTGTTCTGAACCAATCTCTTTGGAAATAATGATTTGATTGATTTGCGATAATGTTTCTTTGGAAAATCGTTCGACCGCTAATTGGTGGATTTTTCTGAAAAGTTTCCAATCTTGTTCCAGAATCTGCTTCATAATTTCACTCCGTAATACCAATTTCGTTCAAATCGCGCTCACGATTGCGCCAGTCTTCGACGACTTTGACAAAGAGTTGGAGATAAACGCGATTTCCGAGCAGTTTTTCAATATCTATCCGGGCATTTGTCCCGATCTGTTGGAGTTTTGCGCCCTGTTTACCGATGATAATCCCTTTTTGCGAAGACCTTTCAACATAAATTGCACAATAAATATTGGTAAAATTCGGATCGGTTTCGTCATATTTTTCGGTGACAACCGCCGTCACATACGGGATTTCTTCGCCGGTGGTTTGCAAAATTTTCTCACGCACCATTTCCGCGACAATATTTCGCATTGATTGATCGGTCAGCTCGTCCCGGGCAAAGATCGGTTCGCCTTCCGGCAAATGTTTCGTGATCTGGGTCAAAAGATTTTCGATGGCCTCGCCTTTGAGCGCGGAAATCGGGACTATTTCCACAAATTCGTGTTCTTTTGAATAAAATTCGATGAGCGGCAAAAGCTGGTGTTTTTCTTTGACTTTATCAATTTTATTGAGAACTAAGATCGCAGGTTTTTCGGATTGTTTGACCAGATCCAAAACAAATTTGTCGCCATTGCCGGTTGAAACCGAAGCGTCACGCATCAGCACCACCACATCCACCGACAAAATCGCATCGTGAACCGCCGCCATCATCCGCCGATTGAGCAAATAGCCCGGTTTATGGACTCCCGGAGTGTCCACAAAAACGATTTGCCCCGTTTCGGAAGTGACGATGCCCTTGATTTTATGGCGGGTAGTCTGCGGTTTATTCGAAACAGCCGCGATCTTTTCGCCGACCAAATGATTTAAGAGGGTTGATTTTCCAGCATTCGGACGACCGATCAAGCCCACATAACCGCTTTTGAAGTTTTCAGATATCATTCCATAAAGTTACAGAAAAACAACGGATACTTCAAAGCCGGCGGACAGAGTTTGTCATAAAGTGAATTTAGACGGTAAAGTATTTTTTTATTTTCAGCTATTAGCTGAAAATAAAAGTAGTCGTCTGGCGAGAATCGCTAGGTTAGGTAAAAAAGACCTTCCGTCTCTGAAGCAGACGAACAGAAATCGTTATCCTTAATGATCGTTTTTTTCGCATTGTCAATTGTCCATTGTTCATTGTTCATTTGGCAACGTTGCTTATTTCTTTCAAAACCGACGCGATTGTATTATCATTCGACTAGTTTTATGGAAATTTCCGTGATCATCCCGACCTTTAACGAAGAACTTTCGATTGCCAAAACTTTAGAATCATTATCCCGTCTGGTAAATGTCTCCGAAGTGGTCGTAGTTGATGGCGGAAGCACTGATTTAACCGCTAAGTTCGTCAAAAACTATACTCAGGTCAAAAACCTCCGGCTGGTTGAAATGACTGAGGCCAATCGGGGAAAACAGCTCCACGAAGGCGCCAAATATGCCACCGGAGACATTTTTTGGTTTGTCCATGCGGATACTCGTCCCCAACAGGGATGCGGACGGCAAATCAAAGGCGTCATGAAATATTCCGAAGTGGTCGGCGGAAATTTTGAGGTTATTTTTGCGGGTGAAAGCCGTTGGGCAAAATTTATGACCTGGCTTTATCCGCATTTTCGCTCTCTCGGACTCTGCTACGGTGATTCGGCGTTTTTCGTCCGCCGCGAGGTTTATGAAAAAATCGGAGGGTTTAAGCCGATCGGTGCTTTTGAAGATCTCGATATATATCATCGTTTGCGAAAAAAAGGGCGGTTTTTCCACCTTTCGCAGACGGTCACAACCTCTTCCAGACGGTTTGAAAAAGGTTCATTTCTTTTAACTTTTGCGCGTTGGTCAGTGTTTCAAGTCCTGTATTGGCTTAAGTTTCCACCTGAAAAACTGGCCAAGCGGTATTTACCGGTACGATGATTGAGTGAGATGGAAACAGTTTCAAAATTTTTGCTGGTGGCCGTCGGTGGAGCCTTTGGGGCCGCCGCCCGTTACGGTGTCAACTTGCTTTTCGGCCACACAATGTTCCCGTTTCCGTTGGCTACATTTTTGGTTAATGTGACGGGTTCGCTGTTGATCGGTTTTTTACTGGCCAGATTTGCTGATAACGAAACCGTTAAACTTCTTTTGGTTTCAGGCTTTCTCGGGGCTTACACGACTTTTTCGGCTTTTGAATACGAAGCCTTTCAACTGACTCAAATTAAACAATCGTTAATCGCTTTTGTTTATGTGGCGCTGAGTTTTGCGGTCGGATTTATCGGCGTGGCCGGCGGAATTTGGCTGGCCCGGAGGTTTTAATGTTGGATTGGCTGCGAACGGCGGATGATGCTCAGTTGAGGGAATCTAGGCAGATTCGATTTTTTTGTAGTTTCAGTTGAGGTTAAGAAAAAGATACCCGCGGAACACACGGAAGTCGCGGAAATCAAATCCAAAGCGGAAAGTCTGAGACTTTCCGCTCATCAGACGGCAGAGCCGTCTATTTAATCATTCTGCGTCAGGCGAGAATTAATGTGTTTGAGGAAGTAAAAGCAGAAATTCGAGATTATCTGCATCAAACTCCTGCTTTTACCTTTTGCCCTTTTACTTTTGCCTTTTCACTTTTGCCTTTTCACTTTTGCCTTCCCGCCTACTTCATCGGCTCAACATTTTTCCCTGCCACCAATATCGCTAAGCCATTTTTCTGCAAGATTTTATTAAAATTTGCCGTGTCTTCATTGACGAATTTATTGATTTTTGCAATTTGGCCGGGAAACTCTTTCTGCAATATCTCAACATTTTCCTTCATGGTAGCGGTTGGAGCAGAGTTACCGCCGGCAATTGAAAAATATAACCCGCCCAGCTGATCGGCGTATTTAGAGGCCGCAAAATTTCCGTCTTCGGGATTAGTCGCCAAACTGTTGAGCAGTGTATTTAGCGATTTTTTATAATCGGCAAAGGATTTGGTCAGATCGGCCGGAACTTCGGCTAAACGGTCTTTGGCCACGGCTTCGATTTGGTCGGTTTGCAGTTTCAAACTGTCGAGTTGGCGCAGTCCGTCATTCAACACCGAATTCAGATCGCGCAGTTTCATCCCCAGCTCGTATTGAAGCTGCAAATCGGCCGGCGTGACTTTTACGGTTGGGTCAACCCGAACTTCGATCCTGCTTTCCCCCTGGAGCTTATCGCCAACAAAAAGTTTAGCCGTGTAAGTTCCGGGAACGACTTGCGGACCTCGCGGCGGTCCGAAAAATTCGAGGAATTCGGGCGCCGGCGGACGACGCAAACGCGCTCCCTCCTGGGCTAATCCCCAAACGAAACGATTCACGCCTTTTTCTTTTGATAAATTCTTGTATTCGCCGATCATTTTGTTGGACGAATCAAAAATCTGCATTTTGACCGATGTTTTGGCATCAGCCTTTTCTTTCAAATAATAGGTAACTAGCGCCCCATTCGGCGGGTTTTGACCGCGAAAAGGTTTGTCGCCGATACCGTAACGGGTCATCATCATCGCATAGCGATACGCCGGACGGACCTCAAACAGAAACGCATCTTTTTGCAGAATCTCCGCATTCATTTTTTGAACCGCAGTTGCATCATCAAAAACCCAAAGACTTCGCCCGTGGGTCGCTAAAATTAAATCATTGTCGCGCAGATGAACGAGAATGTCGTGAACTGCAACTCGCGGAAAGTTTTTCAGATTGAGTTCAAGCCAGTTTTTGCCGTTGTCCCAGCTCGCATAGAGACCAATTTCCGTTCCCGCGTAGAGCAAATTCGTATTTTTCGGATCTTCGCGGACCACCCAAACGTAGGCCTTGGCGGGTAAATTTCCCGTAATATTACTAAAAGATTTTCCGCCGTCGGTAGTTTTGAAAACATATGGTTGGTAATCGTCAAATTTGTGCCGGTCATAGGAAACATAGGCCGTATTGGCATTAACCCGTGAAAGTTCAACGTGCGAAACAGATGAATCCGCCGGAACATTCGGGACGTTTTTGCTGATGTTTGTCCAATTCTTGCCGCCATCGGTCGTCATTTGCAAAACACCATCATCGCTTCCCGACCAAATCAGGTCGCGCTGAATCGGTGATTCTGCCAGACTGATAATCGTTCCAAAATATTCCGCCGAAGTATTTTCGGGGAAAATCGGGCCGCCCGCATCTTTTAATCTTTCTTTGTTATTGGTGGTCAGATCCTGACTGATCTGCGTCCAGTTCAAACCGAAATCCGTTGATTTAAAGACGGCATTACCGGCCAAATAGACCGTGTTTTTATCGTGTGGTGAATGAATCAAAGGCGCATTCCAATTAAAGCGGAACTTGTCATTTTCCGCCGCCCCGCCGACGCCGAAAAACGGCACGACGAGCTGCTGTTCCCGATTTTTCATATCGGTTCGATAGACGTTTCCGCCTTGCGATTCCGATAAAAAGAGGTCGGGATTATCCGGATGCTGAATGGTATAAAATCCATCGCCAAAGCTCATCATCCGCCAATCATCATTCAAAATGCCGGCCGGCTCACGATTTCGGACCGGTCCGACCCACGAACCGTTGTCCTGAAGTCCGCCCGAAAGATTGTAAAAAGGTGCGGTGTTATCGGCATAGACCTGGTAAAATTGTCCGATTGCAAAATTATTGACATACTCCCAGGATTTTCCCTCGTCCTGCGAAACTGCCACGCCGCCATCCTGGCCCGCCCACATTCGCTTAGGATTTTTCGGATCAACCCACAAGGCGTGAAAATCAATATGAACATTAGGCGCAATTCGTTGAAAATTTCGCCCGCCGTCGAGCGATTTGAAAAGTGGTGAAGCTACTGCATAAACCTTATTTTCGTCCATCGCGTCAACTTTAACGGTCGTGTAATAAAATCCGCGTCCGACAATATTTTGTTGACGATAAACCTGGCGAAAATTTTCGCCTTTGTCGTCTGAGCGGTAAAGAGTTCCCTCTTTGGCTTCGACAATCGCATAAACCACATTTGGATTGCTCGCCGAAACCGCCAAACCGATGCGTCCGATCATTTTCGGCAAACCTTTGTCCATTTTGTTCCAGGTTCGTCCGCCGTCAATCGAGCGAAAGACGCCGCCTTTTTCCGAACCGCTGGTAAAGGTCCAGGGTTTACGCTCAAAACGCCAGACGCCCGCGTAAAGAATGTTCGGATTAACCGGATCAATTTCGAGGTCGGAAATACCGTGCGACGCGTCAAGATAAAGCGTTTTTGTCCAGGTTTTTCCGCCGTCCAGCGTCATAAAAACGCC
Source organism: Acidobacteriota bacterium (assembly GCA_031413075.1). Taxonomy (GTDB): domain Bacteria; phylum Acidobacteriota; class Blastocatellia; order Pyrinomonadales; family Pyrinomonadaceae; genus JAIBCC01. The sequence goes on from JANOEF010000686.1 coordinate 5,694, forward strand.
GCGTTCTTCGTTTGGCCCCCATAATCTTCCGACGGCGGCGACATAAACATTATCGGGATTTTTCGGATTGATAACGATTTTAGAGATCGTGTTGGTATCTTTCAAACCCATGTGTTTCCAGTTTTTTCCGCCGTCTGTTGATTTGTAAACGCCATCACCGAATGAAACCGAATTTCGCGGATTTGCCTCGCCCGTCCCGGCCCAAATGACATCCGCATTGCCCGGTTCGAGCGCAATGTCGCCCACCGAGATCGAGGTTTGACGGTCAAAAATCGGTGTCCAATTTATTCCGCCATCAGTGGTTTTGAAAATCCCGCCCGAACCGGTCGCCACATAAACGGTATTCGGGTCGCCCGGCACCCCTTCGACATCCGCGACACGCCCGCCCATATTCGCCGGACCGATACTGCGCCAGCTCAGATTCGACAAGGCGGAAGTTTCATTTTGGGCAAAAATAGAAAGGTTAAGTGCAAAAATAATTAGACAGACAACGATTGATGACTTCAATCTAAGATTTATCATTCGGATTCTCCAAGAAAATTAATGGTTTGGTAATGCTTTGTTGGTTGATTATACGGCAGAAATTAAGAAATGGTTTAAGAAAAAAATCCTTGAAGTCGCCGTAGGTGACAAATTTAATAGCGTAGGGTAAAGCGATTGAAATGAGCGACACCCTACATTTGATAGAGAAAATATTTCGACGCTGTAAGTATCGAACAATCAACGAATTATAGCTTTCATAGAGAAGGAGGGTAGATGTTCAATTGACCTCAAAATTAATACTTCTAACTCCAATGATCCCTGTTTGAGTATCTCTCACAGCAAATTGTAATTTATATTTCCTTTCCGGTAACTCAAAAATTTTCTGATAGAAAAGAGGAGTTGGATTATTTGATTGTTCTTTTTTGAGATTAAAATTGACTGCATCCTCAAATATTCCTTCAACTTTCTTGTCAGTTGAAGTTACTCTGCCAAATATATTTACGGATGCCAGCGTTTCGCTCTTTTCCGTTTCTTTAAAAAACAATTCATTACTTTTAAGTACTGCTTTTATTACACTTACCTTTTTGCCATTTGATAAAATTTTAGTCTCAATTTCAACAGATACCTCAATTATGTCAGAACCAAGCGGACAAACATTGACTTTACTTAGCTTTTTTTGTTTTTTTAACTCAGCTTTAGTTGGTTTACGAACCGGCGTAAGTTGACTGATCTCTAATGAGTCCTGCGCCTTGATATTAAAAACAAGGACCAATGAGAGAAGTACGATAAAACTAATTTGCGTCATGAAACCACCTCCGGCAGAATTACCAAATTAAAAACAATTTGCCAACATCAATTTTGTTCGACTCCTTCAGAGTCGGAATCCTTTTTTGTCTATTCGTGGGGTGTCGCTCCGCTTTACCCCACGCTATTAGATTTATCGCTTTCAGCGAATTTAAGGAAAATTTCAAACTTTTTCCAATACACTCTCTTTCGCTTTTTTCACGTTTTCCACAGCTTTTTCCACAGATTCAGCCAATGCCGTTAAATGTCCCATTTTACGCCCGATTCGCGGTTCGGCTTTGCCGTAAAGATGGAGTTTGACGTTTTCGATTTCTAAAGCTCGCGACCAGTTCGGTTCGCCGTTTTGCCAAACATCGCCCAGGAGATTCGCCATTGCCGCCGGGCGCAGATATTCGGTTGAGCCGAGCGGCAAACCGCACACGGCGCGAACTTGTTGTTCAAACTGATTGGTGACGCAGGCATCAATCGTCAAATGTCCCGAGTTATGCGGACGCGGGGCGATTTCGTTGACGAGAAGCTGTTCATCCTTGGTCAGAAAAAATTCGACGCACATGGTTCCGACATAGCTGAATTTGTCGGCAATATTTCGGGTGATCTCGACGGCTTTGTTGTAAGTTTTTTGTGAAACAATAGCAGGGGCAAAACTGACATCCAAAATATGATTTGCGTGAGCATTTTCGATAACGCCGAAATGGGCAAAATTCCCCTTTAGGTCACGGGCGCAGACGACCGAAACTTCTTTTTCAAATTCGACAAAGGCTTCGAGAATGGCCTCCTGATTATTCAGATTAGCAAAAGCGCTTTCGATGTCATCCACAGATCTTAATTTTGCCTGACCTTTGCCATCATAGCCGAATCCGGCTGTTTTCAAAACAGTCGGAAAAATTGCGTGGTCAAAATCCGCCAGAGCTTTAATATGCTTAAACGGCGTCACCGGGAAACCATTTTCGGCCAGAAATGTTTTTTCGCGAAGCCGATTTTGGGTGATATACAAAACCTCGCCGCGCGGGTGAACCGGGACAAATTTTGAAGCCGTTTCGATACAGGCTGCTGGAACGTTTTCAAATTCAAATGTGACCACGTCAACGCTTTTCGCAAATTTTGCGACCGCGTCCAAATCTTCATAGCCGGCGGTGATTTCAATATCGGCCACCTGTCCGGTTGGCGTATCGGATTCGGGCGAAAAAGTGGCAACCCGATAACCCATTTGGCGAGCCTCGATCGTAAACATTCGGCCGAGCTGTCCGCTTCCGAAAACTCCAATGGTTGAATTTGGCTCAATTATTCTAGTCACAAATATTAAGAATCAGGATTTTCTGATAAAAATTAATTGATAATAAATAAGAAATTAGACGCGGAAAAACGCTGATTGAGCTGATTGACGCCGATTGTTTTCAATTATTTCCGCGTTGAACTCTAACAATTCACAAACTTTTTTCAGGCGTTTGATTAAATTTGACTTGTGTTTGATTTCTTCAATTCCAGATGATAATAAGAGTTTTCTTCGGAAACTGCAAAAACAACTTAACCAGGATTTACCGATTAAGCAGGTCAGCAAAAGTTTGACGACCTTTTGAAAATTCAAGAAAAGTTTGCAAATAGCTGATTAACTTGGGTTTTTGAGTTTTCTTCATTGTCCATTGTCCATGGTTAATTGTGCATTGGTGCTTATTAACATTGAAAGTTGAAATCCACGCCGGCTTAGACGGAGTTCGCGTTCCCACCCAACCGGCTTAAATCTTTTTTGAATAACGCTTTGCGGTGACTTCCCGAATCAGTTCACGCATTTCTAAGCCAAGCAACGTCATCAGCAATTCTCCGACCGACAAACCCGTCAGCTCGATCAACAAGTCAATATGAATCGGCTCATCGGTCGTCAGCAACGACCAGACTTTTTGCTCCGTCGTAGTTAAATCAGCGGGTAAAAGCTCCGCTTGCGGCTTGATTTCGGCCGATTTACCCATTTTCGGAGGTAAAATGTCGGCAGAGATCTCGGTCGGTAACTCTTCGATGACATCTTTCCATTGCTGAACGAGTTTTGCACCCGATTTAATCAAATAGTTTGTCCCGAACGAATTTTTTGAGGTGATATTGCCGGGCACCGCAAAAACTTCCCGATTTTGCTCGGCGGCGAGGCGAGCGGTGATCAAACTGCCGCTTCGCTCCGAGGCTTCGACGACCAAAACCCCTAGACTCAAGCCGGAAATAATGCGGTTTCGATAAGGAAAATTTTCTTTGAGCGGCGGAGTTTCGAGCGGAAACTGGGTCACTATCGCCCCGCCGGACTCTAAAATAGATTCGACCAGTTTGGTATTTTCTTTCGGATAGACGCTGTCGAGTCCGGTGCCTAAAACCGCGATCGTTCTTCCTTTTGCTTCGATGGCCCCACGATGAGCGGCCGAATCAATCCCGCGAGCAAGACCTGAAACGATGCAGATTCCCTGTTCGGCCAAATCACGCGAAAGCATTTTGGAAGCATTTTCGCCGTAGGTCGAACACCGCCGCGAACCAACCACGCCAACGCCGGGAGCTTCAAAACAGGCTTGCCAATCACCCTGCACATAGAGCGTAATCGGCGGATCAGCAATCTCGCGGAGCAAAAAAGGATAACTGCCGTCATCCAAAATCAAAACATCGCCGCCGAGTTCCTGGACCTGCTCCAATTCTTTTTCAGCTTTTTGGTGAAACTCTTTGTTTTGAATACTTTCAATGGCTTCCGACCGCAATCTGAGTGATTGAAGTTCGCTTCGCGTCGCGTGAAAAACATTTTCGGCCGAGCCGAATCTTTGCAGTAGTTTAGCCGAAGCCCGGGGGCCGACATAGGGGGTCATGTTGAGGGAGATCCAGTCTTTCATAACGATTTGGGATTTACGATTTTAGATTTTAGATTTTGGATTTTGGATTTTGGATTTGCTTTGCGCGCAAGGTCTTGATCGAAGCGACAATCATCGAAACTACTTCGTTCATATCTTTAGTGAGTTGCGAAAGTTTACTTTCCTTGATTATTTCGCCTTCAATTAGCAACTCCATCCAATATAAACTTTCATCGGCTTCCTCTTCTACAATTGAAAGTTTGTTAATTAGATCAGCTGTAGATTTTGCCCGACACGAGGCACGATAGTTTGCTCCAACTGATGCTCCTGAGCGTAATAGTTGACGACCAATGACGTTCACACTTAAAGAATTTGGCAATGAGTTAACGAGTTGAATTATTCTTAAGGCAAGTTTTTTGGTGCGGTCCTTAAATTCCTGTTCGTTCATGAGGTGATTTCTCCTGAGATTTTCAAAATAACAAAAAGTTTATCAACGGGCAGAACTTTGATGATCAAATATCAATCCAAAATCCAAAATCCAAAATCGAATTGGCGGAGGCGTGTCGGAGTCGAACCAACCTAAGACTGCTCTCACAATCTCACTAACGGTTTTGAAGACCGCGCCCATCACCGGACAGGATGCGCCTCCGCAAAAGAGCGTAATTTACACTAAACTTTACGGTTATGTTCTGTCAAGAAGCCACTGGTTTTGGAGTTTTTTGGTCAACTCGATAAAACGAGGATTTTCCCGCAGTGGATCGAGGCACGGGTCAGCCAAAATAAAATTAAAACTGTGTTCAGCGAATCGTAAATTCCTGATTTCGAGACCTTAATCCAGCCACTTTACTAAATTTTGAAAACTTTTGAGAACTTTTGATTCGATTTTGAAGACTTATAGAACCTGTTTGCAATTAAGAGTCCGTTTAAATTTTCCTTAAAATCGCTGAAAGCGATAAATTTAATAGCGTGGGGTAAAGCGTGAGCGACACCCCACGAATCTATAAAAAAACAATTGGACGCTGTAAGTGTCC